>JAGWMJ010000017.1 GCA_028871815.1 Armatimonadota bacterium
ACCCCGCCACGACGGAAAATGCTAACCCGGTGACGATCTGTGTACCGTAGAGGCGCTGGAATCCGATTCCGACATTGGGATCCGTGTTGCGCAGATGGTCGCAGTCATCAGAGAAAGGGCGGTTGCGCAGTACATGACCTAGCAACCACACAAGACGCCGGCGCGTCTCAGAGTAGCCGACAACTGAACTCGACGCGAGATTCGGAGCGCATTTTCACGCGAGGCGTATACAGTCGCAACGCAAACAGCGCAATCTAGCGCCACATGGACTGGACAAGCGCCAACACCGGACCCTAACCCACGATATTTCGACCGCTAGACGGCACCTGAAACCGGCCGCGGAAGCCAATCCGAGAAAGCGGCGACCAATAACGCACGTGTCGCGACAGCCGACAGCGTAGCTGGAGGATTACGGGCGCGAAGTCGTCTACCGATGCGAGAAACAACATGGTAGAATGCCGATATGGCTGCGCCAGCCCCCTCGCCTTCGATGACCACGGCCAGCTCAAGTCGATCATGCAGTGCACCGTGGTGACCAGTTTCGGCTACGACGCTCTCGGCCGCCGCGTGAACCGCATGGCCTCAGGCACGCCTACCTCCACACAGTACGCCGGCGGCGCGCCGGTAACGGAAACGCAGGGAAGCGCCTTTACGGCGGCTTACACCCTCGGTAACGACCTGCTGCGCCGCAACGGCGAATACCCGGCCTTCGACGGAGGCCGCGCACGTGAAACCACGCCAACGGTGATGTCGTAATCCATCCGACGGCCGGCTCGCTGTGGCGCCGCCACCAATCGCAGCCTGTTGCGCGCCTCCTGCGCCGGAGCGGAACCGATGACCTTTCTGCGAGCTACGTACGCATGCTGGTGGGCATTCCTGGTGATCTGGCTTATTGCTTCCGTCAGGAACAAGCGAACCCAGTCGCGCATGAGCATTGGCAGCTTGCTGGTTTACGCCGTGCCGCTCTGGGTGGCGGCCTGGCTGCTGCTCTGGAACCGGCTGAGACATCCGGTGCTGGCCGAGATGGTGATACCCCGCACCGTCGCGTCGGGTGCCACCGGCTTCGTTATCGTACTTCTTGGCCTCGCCGTGGCCGTTTGGGCGCGTTTCACCATTGGGCGCAACTGGAGCGGTACGGTCACCTTCAAGGACGATCATAAGCTGGTTCAAAATGGCCCGTATGCCTTTGTGAGGCACCCGATCTATACCGGATTGCTGCTCATGTTTCTCGGGACCGCTATCGCAGGTGGAAGGTTGAGCGGTCTGGTGGCTCTGCCTCTGGCGGTGCTGAGCTGCTGGATCAAGCTGAGGCAGGAGGAGGGGTTGATGGTGCAGCACTTTGGCGCGCAATATACCGAATACAAAACCCGCGTCAAAGCGCTGGTTCCCTTCGTTGTCTAACCGTTCGCGAGTGAGCCTGATCGGCGTGGACGGTTTGGTGACGCATTCGGGCGGTATGCGCCATTGTATCGCGGCGATCGCCTCGCAGTCGCTATGGCAACCTCCCGCATAGACCACACACAAGATCGGCGCCTCTGCCCTACGCGGCGGCAACTTCTGCACGCTGCCGCGGCCGCCCCAGCTCTGCTTGCGCGCGGCCTGGCGCCGGACAGCCGCGGGAAGTGGGTGTCTCCGCGCTCAGAGTGGCTGGGCCGGTGGCAGCCCTACATCCTGAGCGAATCGCGAGACCGGTATTGTGACCGCGAGATGGGCGAGGAGCTGGGATGGCTTGTAAGTCCTTTCCTTCGAGGTTTCTGCTACGGCTATTTTGCAACGCGGGAGACCGCATGGCTCCAGCGGCTCGTCGATTGGTCGCACGCCTGGATGCGCCGCGGCGTGAAGGAGGCGGATGGCTTCATCGGCTGGCCAAAACCGGCTGGCGCCAGCACCAGTTTTGTGCCGGATTTTACAACCGACAATATGTTGGGCGAGGCCATGGCGCTGCGTCCGGCCGTGCTGATGGCGCGCCATATCGCAACCAACAAGAGGCTCTCCGCCCTATTCGGGGCCAGCGCGCGAACCTGGCTGGAGCTTTCTGAGGCGACGTTCCGCAAGTGGTCGGATCGCGGCTGCTGGCGAAGCGTCCAATCCGGCGGTGGTGTGTGGGCCGTTCCGGAGTTCGGCATCGAGGCGGCCGGCGGACAGTTCACGAACGGCTATGGCGCCCGGTTCACCACGGGGTTCACGCTGCCGGCAAACAAGCAAAATGCCATCGCGATGTGGCTGCTTGCGATGTATGACGCCACGCATAAACCGATCTACCGGCAGCGCGCCGAGGCGTGGTTCAAGACGATGCGTCTGCGAATGAAACCTGCGAATGGCGGCCGCACACTTGTCTGGAACTATTGGGATCCAGCCGGGCCGTGGGACGCGCCGCGGTCCGGCAAACCCGGCATGTGGGTGGGTGTGCATCCCAACGGTGGTTACTACGATATCGACGTTCGCGCTATCGTATGCGCGTATCAGCACGGGATTGTCTTCACCAGGGAGGATATCAACAAGCTGATTGCAACCAACCGCGACTTTATGTGGAACCAGAAGGTTCAAGGGGCTTTATTTCAGCGGATCGATGGCGGACCGGCTGATCCTCGTTGGAAGAGTTCACCGGGCGTGCTTTGGACCGGTCTGCTGCCGTACGACGCCACGCTCCGGAAGGTCTTCGAAGCAAACTTTGAACCGGCATCGTGGGGCGGACTTGCCCTCACGCCCTGGTACCTGGCTGAGGTGGCCGAGGCGAGTAAGTCCCTAAGATAGCGGCTGGCTTATGCGAGAACTGCTGGAGTTGAGGCGCTCTCGAAACGCTCGACGGCAAATGGCGCGATGTTTTGCTCCGGGGGTTCATCCCGCAGCAGTTGCGTTACCAGGCGGGCCGTAATCGGCGCCAGGCTGATTCCCATCATGGCGTGGCCCGTGGCTACAATCAGGTTCGGCAGGCTGCTGCATCGCCCAATCACCGGCAGGCCATCGGGTGTGCATGGGCGCAGCCCGGACCACACCGGCAAGCCAACAAAGTCGCCGGCCCGGTACTGCGGAAAGTAACGCGGTATCCGGCTGCGCATACCGGCCGCGCGACGCTGGTTCACGCGCGGGTCCAGGCCGGCTATCTCCATCGTTCCGGCAAATCTCACGCCGGATCCCATCGGCGTTACGGCTACGCGTGCCTCGGTGAGTATCGCGCCAACGGCCGGCAAGCGCGAGGCCTCCGGCAGCGTGAAGCTGCACCCCTTTCCGGCCTGCAGGAGCAGCCGAATGCCGAGCGGCCGCAGCAGGCCGGCAGACCAGGAGCCGGCGGCCAGCACCACGGAATCGGCAGGAAGCGTTTCGCCGCCAATCCGCACGCCGGTCACGCCCACACCACGTGCCTCGATCGCATCGACGCCGGCGCCGTACGATGTCACCACTCCGGCCTGTTCGGCAGCGGCGCGAAGCTCTCGCATCAAGCCCTCCGGTGAAAGGGTGCAGTCATCGCGAAACCACGCCGCACCGGCGCCACGAAACCTGCAGCTACCCAGTTTGGCGTCGGCTTCGGCGGCCGAGAGCACTTCGGCAGTGACACCGAGTTCGTTCGCTCTGGCTGCAGCCCTGGCTTCCTCTTCGAAGCCCCGCTCGGTGGCACACAGCATCAGGAGGCCACTCTCACGAAGCTGCATTTGTGGCCACTCGGACTTGTGCTCGGAATAGATGAGCTGGGCGGCGCGGTGAAGATCGCGCAGGATCGGCATGCAGCGCTCCGTGTGCGCGTGGGTGCAGAACCGGCGAAAGGCATTCAGCCAGGACAACAGGTCACGATCCGGTCGCGGACGAATGGCAAATGGTCCGCGCGGATTGGCGAGCATGCGGAGTCCGGCGCCAACCATCCCCGGCGCCGGAAGCGGCGCGATGTGGCTGGGCACCACCATGCCGGCGTTCCCAAAGCTGCAGCCACGGTCGTCGGCGGCGCCACGTTCGAGCAGCCTGACTTTGAGGCCGGCCCGGGCGGCATTCAACGCGATGAAGCAGCCCACAACGCCTCCGCCGATCACCACCACGGAGCCGGACCGGCTCATAACTCGCGGGCCAGATCGATGCCATACGCAAAGGGATCGTCAGGCGACACCAGTAACTCGCCCTCGCCGGTGATATGCGCCCGCCCGGTAATCGATGGAACCACTCCGCCGGGAACGGCTCGTGCCGTTGCTTCGAACACCGTTCCCAGAATGCCCTCCTGGCGCCAGGGCTCGCCCTCCTGAAGGCGGCGATCGGCGAAAAGGCAGGCGAGATGCGCGCTGGTACCGGTGCCGCACGGCGAGCGATCCCATGCGAGACCGGGACACAGCACGAAATTGCGTCCCGAATTGGCGGGGTCAATGGGTGGAGCGGTCAACTCTACGTGATCGATCTCGGCGCCGTCGTCGCCCGTGATGCCGGCCGCTGCAAGCGCTCGCCATACGCGGGTGGAGTAGTCCACCAATTCGGGAATCGAACTCCGCTTAAGCAGAATCGGGCAGCTTTCCGTGATGTAGAACCAGTTGCCGCCCCATGCCACATCTCCGCACACGGCGCCAGCGCCCGGAACCTCGAGGCGGATGGCGGAGGCTGTGCGGCGAGCGGGTACATTCTCGATCGTCACCTGGCCATCGCGATGAAGACGGGCCGTAATCGTGCCAACCGGGGTTTCAATCGTATGGTCGCCGGCGTCGATTCGTCCCAGGTGCGCCAGAGTGGTGACAACCCCCATGGCGCCGTGCCCGCACATTCCGAGGCAGCCGCGGTTGTTGAAGAAGATGACGCCGGCCGCAGCTGCCGGATCCTCCGGCGTCAAGAGCAGCGCCCCAACCATTCCCTCGGTCCCGCGCGGTTCCAGGATGACGGAACGACGGAAGATGTCGAAATGCTCCTCAAAAAGGCGGCGTCGCTCGGCCATGCTGCCCGTATCGAGCGGCGGACTGCCCTCCACCACCACGCGTGTGGCCTCACCCGCTGTATGGGAGTCAACGACCCGGATACGCTGCATGCTTAATCCACCGCCGGCATGGCGGGCCTGGATGCCAGAGCTGTTTGAATTGCGCTAATCGTAGCAGTGCGGTCGGACCCATCCAGCGGCAGCCGCGGAGCGCGCACCCACTCCGCTCCGAGACCGGCTTCCTGTACCGCCAGCTTGATCTTCTGGATGAACTTGGGACCCACATCCAGGTGCAGAACCGGCATCATCCACCGGTAGATCGCCCGGGCATCGTCCCACCGCCCGGCCATCATCAGGTTCCACAGGTATTGATTCTCAACCGGCAGAGCCAGCCCGGCCCCGGCGATCCAGCCTACGCCTCCCAGCAGCGTGCACTCCATAATCAGATCGTCTACGCCTGCAAACAGACGGTACCGCTCACCTACCGTGTTAAACAGGTCGGTGAATCGGCGCGTGTCGCCGGATGACTCCTTGATAGCTTCCAGGTTCCGCTCACGCGCCAACTCAGCAAACATATCGGGCGTGATATCCACACCATACGCGATCGGGTTGTTGTAACAGATGATCGGTAGATCCACAGAGCGTGCGACGGTGCGGAAATGGGCGACGGTTTCGCGTGGATCGGAGCGGTATACCATCCCGGGAAGAAGCATCAGGCCGTCTGCGCCCAATCGGCGGCACTCGCCGCCATACCGGCAAGCCATGGCGGTGGTGCACTCGGCGACTCCACTCAGTACCGGTACGCGGCCGCCCGTTACGCCGAGCGCCATCTCCATCACCGCCAGCTTCTCGTGTGGCTCGTGAGCCGTGTTCTCACCGAGAGAGCCAAGCATCACCAGGCCCTGCACGCCGGCCGAAATAAGGGCCTCAATGTGCCTTGCCGTGGCGGGCAGATCGAGCGTTCCGTTTGAGTGGAACTGGGTTGTAACGGCGGGAAATACGCCTTGCCACACGATGTTCACTGCGCTCAAATCTCCTTCGCCGCCACCCGGCAGCCGGCTTACGCAACCTTATTCCGGCGGAAGTTCGGGCAGCTTCGCTCCATCGCCGATCACGGTGCTCCACTTTCGCGTTTTCCACTCCGTGACCAGGCCGTTCTGCACGTAGGGATCGGCGCGGGCGAACATCTCCGCAATCGCCGGGTCACCACCGCGAAATACCAGCACGGCGCCGTCTGGTGGGTCATCCAGAGCGCCGGCTAGGGCCAGTTCGCCGCGCTCGAATGCAGCACGGGCGTGAGCCAGATGCGCCGACCGGAATGGAACACGCCGGGCGGGATAGTCTTCACATACGGTATACGTCAACAGGATGTGCATGGCCGCAACCTAAATGGTACCGCGCGATGGGCAGCCAGACGGCACGGCGATGAGCAACCCCACGCCACGTTATGCGCCGCCGGCCCTGATGGGAAGGAGCCCTGATGAAACGAGTTACCGTGTTTCTCTCTACCCTCTACGTGGTGGCGTTGGCAGCCTGCGCACAGGGACAGATACCGCACGGGTGGACGCGGCGGACGCTGGCGGATGGCAGTGTGGTCTTGACGAGTCCCGATCAAACCGCGGTGATCACCTGGCAGGCCATCGCCGATCAGCCGACGGTCAGTCTGCTCGATCAACTCCGCGGCGCCGTGAACCAGATGACCGCGGCCACTCCGCAAATCCGCGCGATCGACGCCCCGACCGAGACGGCGCTGGGAGTCACGCATTGGGCCGACATCATCCTGGCTTTGAACAGCGGCGGAGTTCAGTACGAACGTCTGGTGCGCATCGTCCAGACCGGCGGGCATGAGTTCCTCATGACCGCGGCGGCTCCGCAGGCCGAATTCGGCGCGCTCATACGGGCTGTCAAAGCGGGAATCAATCCGATGGCGCCGCTGGCCGCGCCTGCCGCGATTGAGGCGCCGGCCACCTGGCGGGTCACGAGTATCCCAAACGGCCTTTCCGCCATCGCTCCGGACGGCCGGTCCGGCGAGGATTTGATCCTGACGGAGAGTTCCGGCAGCATTCTCACCGATCTGCACCGCCGGCTGATCGCCGAGCGTAAGCACGATGGCCCGCTGCGCGCGGTTCAACTGCAGGTCAGCCGAGACCGACATGGAGCGGTCGCGGAGTTCGTGGTATCACGCGCCGGCGTTCCCACCAGAGAGCGAGTCACCGTGATGGCCAAAGGTGGTCGTGCCGAAGTCCGGCAGGCGTTCGCGCCCGTCGATCGCTCTCTTCCGCGCTTCACACGTGACGTTGACGGCGTTGCATCGTCCAGTCCGGAACCGGCGCCACCAATGCATCGCGCGGTTGCCGCAGACGGCAGCTTCAGCATGGATCTGCCCGCAAACTGGCATGTGATGCGCATGAGCGCACGGCAGGGCATCGTCGTTTGGGGTCCGGCAGGCGACCGGGTGTTTCAGACCACGTTCCAGGTTCCGTCAACGCTGCAGGCCGCGAATGCGGCGCTCCAGAGCCTCTCGATGGACGCCGACGGTCAACTGCCACCGGGCGCAGCCGAACTGTATCACGCGTTGGTGTCACCACGGCTCGCGCCGGCGGCGGTTATCGGCACCCTCTACCCCCATGCGGCGGCCGGCATGATCGGCCACATGAAGGTGCTTGCCGTGACGCCTGCCGGCGCCGCCGACGCGCAGGCAATTGCCTTCCGCCACGGCGCGGCCGCCATTGTGCACTATCGCTATACGCTCAACCCGACAACCGGAAGTTTGCTCATGCGCGCCACCCTGTCTCCGCCGCTGGTTCAACGCGCCGCGGTGGAGATGGAGGGCGACGCGCTGGTAATCACATATCCTTCAACAACTGCAATGCTTCGCGCCGCCGGCATCGGCGGCATGCGGTCCGCCGACGCCTGGACGCTTTCGATCACCGGCGTTGAGGCTCCGGTCGCCGTGTTCCGGCGCCACCTGGCCACGTACGTGGCGATCGCCGAATCCACACGGATGAACATGGCGGTGCTCAAGGCGATTGTTGGTCAGCAACTGGCGCAGTCTCACGCAATCGGCCAGGCGATCTCCGGCAGCCTCGCCGACATGACGCGTTCGCAGCTGCGCGCGGCCAGCGGTTTGCGTGTGGAACCACGTGCCGGGGCGAAGCGAACACTCTACGAACTTGCCGCAGGCAGTATGTGGAGCTCGCCCGGGCAAATGCGGTTCCACGATCTACCGGCCGACTGGCCGGCATGGCCGGCGCCGTCCAGCATGGTCGCGGCGTCGAGCGCGCAGTTCCGCAAGGTTATCGCCGGCCTGTAGGCGCGGCGCGCGACTGCTTTTACGGTTGGCAGAAGAGCCGCTTGAGCCGGTCATCCATTCGGCGTGGCCGACCGGTGCCGGCATCCACCGCAACCCAGGTGGTGATGGCAACCATCAGCGGCTGCGGTTCGCCATGCCGGAGAATCTCCACGCGCCGCGTGCAGGTGGCGCCCGAGGCCGCTTCAACCCAGGTCACGGCCTCCAGATCGTCATCCGCAAACGCCGGCTTGAGGTACTCCAGGTTGTGGCGTCGAACTACCCAAACGACCTCGGCGCGGATGGCTTCCGAACTCAGCTCCTCCCAGTGCGCCCGCGCAGCCTCAAGGGCCCATCGCAGGTAGACGATGTTGTTCACGTGACGGAGACGGTCGATATCGGCCGACTCCACGCCCACCGGCATCCGGAACACGCGTGGCGTGCCGGGCAGGCCACCGGCCACTATGGGGCCAACTTCCAGTGCTCATCGTGACCGATGCGTCGCGCCATCGTCTCCGCCATGATGGCGTCGGTTTTCACCGACGGATGCCAGTCCGAACCGTAACCGTTCTTCGCATCCTGCGTAGCGAATTCCAGCACCGCAACGCGCCGGTTTCCCGCCGCGTGTTCATCCGCGACGATCTTCCCGAGATAGGCGATCAGAGTGGTGAGGGCGTTCTTTCCGGGCGGATACGCGTCCGACATCATTGGGCCGGAGGCGCAGTAGATGCGGGCGGCAGGATAGTGGCGAAGCAGCCGCGCGATAAACGACTCATATGCGCCGGTCCACGCGGCCTCATCCGGAATACCGGCGCCAAAGTCGTTAGTGGCCAGATTGATCACAATGGCGCTCGGCGTCCAGCGCGAATAGTCCCACCTGCTGGCCGCATCCTGGGGCAGCGTGCGGTTGTAGATCTCCGGGATCGTGTTGTCGGGCCAGAGCTTTCGGCCGGACCACGCGACGCAGGTATAGTTGGCGCCGAGCAGGCGCGCAGCCACTGCGCCATAACTGAGGTAGGCATCCTCGGTATCCACCGAAAAGTGCTGGTACTGATCTTTGCCAAGGTTGCCATAGCCGCAGCTGATGGAGTCACCGATCACCTCCACATTCCGCGCGGAGGGCCGCGGAAGCGGCAGGAGCCGCCCGCTGGCGGATAGTTCGATCGCGGTGATCTGCGTGGTGCCCACAAACGCTTCCGTGCGCTTTACAAGGCTTACCGTATGCGCGCCGCTTCTGAGATCGGCAGCTACCGGCTGCATCGATCCTCCCGGCGTAAGCCGAAGCACCGCCGTTGGAACGCCGTCGACGACCACCTGCCACTCATCATTGCCCGATTCGTTGAAGGCGATGCTGGCCGCTGAGCCACGGAATCGAAACTGCATCTCCGACGCCGGCCAGGCGCATCGAGGGCCGTGCGGATCGCTGACGTCCCAGCGGCCGATCGTTCGCACCAGTCTGTTCGACGGCGCAACCGAAACAGGTAGAGCGGTTTGCTGCGCGCCGGCGAGAGCTGCGCAGAACACGCACACGAGCGATAGGGTTACAAAAGCGGTTCGCACGGTATCTGGCTCCATTCCAAACGGCGCTCGGCCACCCTACGTTCGGCGCCGGCGGCCGTTTCCCTGCGTCAGGCTGCCGTCGATGGCGCTGGTGGCGCGGTCGCAGCTTTACTTTCGGCGTTGGTGTGATATACTGTACCGTAGAGTGATAGAACGTTTGATCAACCCCGTGCGCAGCTGGACTAGAAGGCAAGGCAGGGCTTAAAGTGGCTCGAATTACGCTTCGCGACGTGGCCAACGCAGCCGGCACGTCGGTGTCGGCCGTCTCCGCGGTTGTCAACGCCAATCCGCGCCACAACATCCGCGTGAGCACGGCCACGCGCGACCGGATCCAGAAGGCGGCGGCGGCGCTGGACTACTCGCCAAACCTGCTTGCCCGCAGCCTGGTCACCCGGAAAACGGGAGTCCTCGGCCTTGTTTTTCCCTACGCGCACGCATACACGGAAAACAACCCGTTCTTTTCGGAGGTGCTTTCGGGCGTGTTTCAGGCCGTTATCGCCGCCGGCTACAACGTGATGCTGCATACCGGCATCGGTGATGACTGGGACGCAGCCGACGAAAATACGCAGCCGGATCCCCGCACTGATGGCTTGATCCTGGTGCTGCCACGTACCGAGAGCCTAATCGCAGAGCGGTGCATCAAGCAGCGCATACCCTTCGTTTCTTTGGTGTGCCGGCCGGGTTGGCCCGATGGCTACGTCATCAATGCCGATGAGTTTCACGGAGGCTGGCTGGCAGTGCGACACCTTACCGAGCTGGGGCACAAGCGAATCGCGCATTTCACCGGCAATCCCAGGATCGCCACCAGCGCACCCCGGTTAGAGGGCTATCTCGCCGCGCTTGGCGCTGCCGGGCTGGAAGCCGACGAACAGCTCATCGTTCCCTCCAACTTCAACGGACAGGCCGGCTACGAAGCCATGTGCCATGTGCTGGCGCTCCCCAAATCGAACTGGCCGACCGCGATTTTCGCGGCGAATGACCTGTGTGCTGAAGGCGCCCTCCGAGCGATTACGGAGCAAGGGCTGAGCGTCCCGCATGACTTTTCTCTGGTGGGTTACGACGACACCTGGTTCGGCGCAATGCTGCAGCCCTCACTGACAAGTGTACATATGCCCATCGCCGAGATGGGCGCCCACGGTGTTTCCATGCTGATAGAACTCCTGGAAGGCCGCGGTGTTCCGAATCCGCAGCCCGTTTTGCCGGTGCACCTTACCGTGCGCCAATCCAGCGGCCCGCCGGCGCGCCGCTAAAGAACAAAAGTCGAACGCGCACTCAGCGTGTCTCGAACGATGAGTGCAGTCACACGCATCGAATTACAGGTTGTTATAGCTATTATCGTGCCGATATTCGCCGTCGACGCCTAGGCTGGGAGCAGCCGGCGCTGCGTTCAGCCGAATATCAGGAACACGCAGATCTACGGTTGGCCAGACAACACCGTCAAGGGCACAGGGCAGGCCCGGCGCACCCGGTACCTCTCCGGCGTCCAGAACAGGCAGGTAGCCGCGCCGGAGACTGCAATCGAGCGCCGCCGCTGCGGCCACCGTGCAGGAGGATTTCCCCGCAGCGCGTCGCACTGTAAACGAAACGGTGCGGCTCGTATTGCCCGGCTTTCGGACGGTTCTCGCAAGCAGCTTATGATCACTCCCTCCACACATCGCATCGTGCGATTCTCCACTCTGGCGGCAATGCTTGGCGTCGGCATGGTGAGCATCGGCGGTGCCGCGGCTGGCGCGAAGACTTCGCATCATCCGTCGCCACCGCGCCCGGTGCCCGACACGGAACGTGTTCTTGTGGTGGAAAACGCCTCCAGCCCGGCCTCAGTGACCATCGCAAACGACTATATGCTTCGCCGGCACGTCCACAATATCGTCAAGATTCAATGTGCCGATTCGGCAGTTTCGGCTGCGAACGAAACCACCACGTGGAAGGTATTCGAGACCGCAATCCTCGGTCCCGTGGTTGACTTCGTGGAAGCTCACCCGGCAATCGATTTCATTGTGCTCACAAAGGGCGTACCGATCCGAATCGCCGATGCTCCGGGCATGGGCCTTCATAACACCACGCCATCGGTAGATAGCACTCTGGCCGCAATCGGCTACGACTCCAATCCGGCAGCGGAGCGGTTTCATATCAACGACAGCGGCTTTACCGGTACTGGTTGGGCAAACCGGTTCTGGCGGTCGGAGGTTCCATTTTCGCACGCGCGTTTCGGCGGCTATCTGGTTACGCGGCTCGATGGGTACACGGTAGCGGACGCCATCGCGCTGACCACGCGGTCGCTGGAGGCAACCCGCCCACCCACGGGCGATATTCTGCTCGACACGAACCCGGGAACCGGCTATGTGCTGATCAATGATCAACCCCTGGGTATATTCGACGCGGCAAAGCCCGGCGATCCCACCCGGACACTTCCGGACATCACCTACAACAACTACAATACCGACATGGTGAAGGCGGCGATGATGCTGGAATCGCGGCATGTGCCGGTGGAACTCGATCTGAGGCCGAAGTTCGTGGGCAATCGCCAGGACCTGGCCGGCTATGCATCCTGGGGCAGCAACGACGGCAACTTCGATCCAAAAGCGTACCACTCGCTGACGTTTGCACCGGGCGCTATCGGCGACACCGCCGTCTCAACCAGCGGCCGAACGTTTCTGCCAACCACGGGCGGTCAGTCGCTGGTGGCCGACCTGATTGCGCAGGGAATAACCGGTGTAAAGGGCTACAGCGATGAACCCCTTCTGAGCGCGATTTCCAGTCCATCCGTGCTCTTCAAGCGGTATACCGAAGGCTGGACGCTGGCGGAGAGTTTTTACGCCGCATCACGGTTTCTCGGGTGGGAGGATATCGTGCTGGGCGATCCCATCTGCCGTCCGTATGCAAGGCGCATGCCGGCCGAAGCGCCCACGGCGCCCCACACGAGCAGGCACGCGCCGGCGCGGAGGCGGGCGGTCAAACATCGGCCTTGAGCCCTGTGAATGAGGTGATACGGGAGGTCATAACATGACGGAAGCCTGCCCCGGATGTGCGGCCCCGATGAAGCAGGAGACCTTTCACGGCGCCGTTATCAATGTGTGCGGCGCGTGCGAAGGCATCTGGTTTGAAGGTGGCGAGCTCAGGGACCTGCTGGAGCAGGATCCGCACGTGTTCACCGATCTGGCCGCTGCCGAGGCACAGCCGGGCGGCGCGGTGAAGAAGGCGCCTTCCACGCTCACCTGCCCGCAGTGCGTGGTCCCGCTCGAGGCACAGCACTATCTGGTTACCTCGCCGGTGATCATCCATGGCTGCCCGCAGTGCGGCGGCCTCTGGGTGCCCGCCGATGAGTTGGTGAAGATGCAGCAGACGCTGGATGCGAGCCGCCAGCCACTGACTCCGCAGGAGGATGCCGCGATCTCGATGGCCGCGATGACGGCAAAGCATGAGGCGTTCATGGCGCGCCAGCAGAGCCTGACGCAGTTGTTCACCCGGCTGGATCGGTACTATTCGGGATGGTGGGGATTGATCTAGGCCGCGCGCGGCCATTTCTGGACTAAGAGTCCGAAAACGGCGAGCATTCTGCCCGCGGACGCTGTAGAATGGCGTCATGACGCTGGATGCCGACACCTGTTTCCGCGCGGCTGCCGCCCGCGACGCGCGCTTCGACGGCCTGTTCTTTATCGGTGTGCACAGCACCGGTATCTACTGCCGCCCGATCTGCCCGGCCCCTCCCGCCCTTCGCAGGAACTGTACGATCTACCCGAGCGCGGCCGCGGCGGAGCGGGATCACCTCCGACCCTGTCTGCGCTGCCGGCCCGAGCTTGCCCCGGGCTGCGCCCGCATCGACTCGGCGCCGCGCCTCGCGGCGGATTCCGTCAGCCTCATTGAGGACGGGGCGCTTTCCGAGCTGAACGTGCGGCAGCTGGCTGCCCGCCTGGGCGTGTCCGAACGCCATTTGCGGCGGGTTGTGCGCACGGAGTTTGGAGTATCTCCCGTCGAGCTTGCCCAGACCCATCGCCTGCTTACCGCAAAGCGACTTCTCACCGACACCGCCCTTCCGTTATCGGAAGTGGCGTTTGCCAGCGGCTTCGCGAGCCTGCGGCGGTTTAACGCGCTCTTTGCCGAGCGATACCGTCTCGCACCGGGAGAGCTGCGCCGATCACGTGCCGCCGCCATGGCGCCGCCGAGCCTGACGTGTGACCTGGCATACCGGCCGCCACTCGACTGGCAGTCGCTGCTTGGCTGGATGAGGCGCCGCGCGATTGCCGGCGTGGAGGTGGTTTCAGCCGCCCGGTACGAGCGAACCCTGCGCCACGGGCCACATTCAGGCTGGCTGACCGTGGAACATCTGCCCGAGCGGCACCTCATCCGGGCGCAACTGTCCGCTTCGCTGGCGCCGGCGCTGGTTGCCATAACGGCACAGATCAAGCGCGCGTTCGACGTTGGCGCCAACCCGGCGGCAATCTCCGAAACGCTGGGCCGGCTGGCGGCGCCGCATCCGGGTCTCCGGATACCGGGAGCCTTCGACGGCTTCGAGACCTCCGTGCGCGCGATCCTGGGGCAGCAGGTCTCTGTGCCTGCCGCTTCAACGTTGATGAATCGCACCGTGTGCGCGTTCGGAACCGGAATTGAGACCGGCAGGGCCGGACTGGAGTGGCTCACGCCGAAGGCAGATGCCGTGGCGGCCGCGCCGCAGGAGCAGCTGCACGCTCTGGGGATAACGCCCGCCCGCGCGCGATGCATCCAGTCGCTCGCCCGGGCCGCGGCCAGCGGCGCCGTCGACCTCTCGCCTGGCGGTGACGTGGAACGAAAGATCGCCGGCCTGATGCAGCTCTCCGGCATCGGGGCGTGGACGGCGAACACGATCGCCATGCGTGTTTATGGGTGGCCCGACGCCTTCCCGCACACCGATCTTGGTATCACCAAAGCGCTTGGCACGCGCAATCCGGCCGAGGTTCTGCGGACCGCGGAGACCTGGCGCCCCTGGAGGGCTTACGCCGCGATGCATCTCTGGAAATCGCAGGAGGTGGTGCGTTGACCTGGTTTTGCACTCTGCCGAGTCCCATTGGCGAGCTGACTGTGACGTCCGATGGCGAAGCGCTGACGGGCCTCTACCTGCCGCAATGCCGGTACGGTCCCGCCAACACAGATGGCTGGAAACGCGATGAAGCCGCCCGCCCGTTTGACGACGTAGCGAAGCAGTTGGATGCGTGGTTCGCCGGACGGCTTACCGAGTTTCATCTGAACCTCCGCCCGGCCGGCACGCCGTTTCAGCAGGAGGTTTGGCGCTGCCTGTGCTCCATTCCATACGGCGCCACGGCAACCTACGGAGAGGTTGCCGGGTTGACGGGACGACCCAGCGCCTCGCGGGCCGTTGGGCTTGCAAACGCCCGCAATCCGATTGCGCTGGTTGTTCCATGCCACCGCGTCATCGGTTCCGGTGGCCGGCTCACGGGCTACGGTGGCGGCCTGCCGCTGAAGCAGGCGCTTATCCAATTCGAGGCCGAAGTGCGCATGTATGGCCCTACGCAGTTTGCGTGCCGTTGGCCAAACCTGACGGCGGAGACATGACCTCGCAAGCCGGTTCCACCTCACCGTCCCCCATCATCAACGCATCGACCATCATCACTGGGAGCGCGGATACTTGAATCCGCATCTGGCCGACGTTATGCTTCACCATAAGCTCCCGCCTCCGTCCTGACGCAGCGGTATTTTCAGATGCGGATTCAAGTATCCGCGCTCCCGGTATCGCCGTGCACATCTCGACGGCAGCGTAAGGTTCCCCCTCACCGTCCCCTGTCACAAACCCTTCGACCGTCATCACTGGGAGCGCGGATACTTGAATCCGCATCTGGCCGACGTTACGCTTCACCACAACCTCCCGCTGCGGCACGTTCTGCCTCAACCCGTAGGCAGCGGCATTTTCAGCTGCGGATTCAAGTATCCGCGCTCCCGGTATCGCCGTGCACATCTCGACGGCAGCGTAAGGTTCGACCTCACCGTCCCCAATCATCAACGCATCGACGATCATCACTGGGAGCGCGGATACTTGAATCCGCATCCGGCCGACGTTACGCTTCACCATGAACTCCCGCTGCGTCACCTTCCGCCTCAACCCATAGTCAGCGGTATTTTCAGCTGCGGATTCAAGTATCCGCGGTCCCAGTATCGCCGTGCACATCTCGACGGCGGCGTAAGGTTCCACCTCACCGTCCCCTGTCATCAACGCATCGACGATCATCACCGGGAGCGCGGATACTTGAATCCGCATCCGAATTACCTTGAGCTTCGTCGTTAACTCGTGTGTCGGCTTACGTAAGTGTTTGTAGGTTACGGCACCGGGGTATCACGAGGGTAACTTTGTTCGGCATGCAGGCGCGCGCAGCTGCCGAACGGCCACTCCTCCGGCACGCAGCATAGGCCGGCCTTCACTGGGTTACGATCAATGTAGGCGATCGTACTCGCCATGTGCCGTTCGTCACGGATGAATCGGTCGAAATAGTCCGGTGCCCAGATTGAGCCAGAGCGCTCGAGCACAGCGTTGATGGAGCGCGCCGAGGCTACCTTCCAGGCGCGAATTATCGTCGAGAGGCTTACCTCTGGCATTGGAGTGATCAGCGCATGTATGTGGTTTGGCATTACGACCCAAGCGTGCAGGTGGTAGCGAACCGCGTCGTACTGCAGTAGCCCGCACTCAACAATCCTGGCGAGCGCCGGGTCTGAGAGCAGGGCCGATCCGCAGTTGGCGTCTGCATATGCCTCGATGTTGCGCGCCACAAGGTTTCTAGGGCCCGACGGATTGGCGGCGGCTGCCTCTTTCCATTGTTCGATCAGTGAGGTCGGTACGGTGCCGTACAGCCGGTAAGTGATGAATTGCGCCACGGCTCCGCCGTCAAAGTGTGGCAAGTAGCCGCGGGACGTCCAGCCACGCACATGGTCCGGTGACATAACATGCGATTATAGTCGAAAAGCAACTGCAGGCACCAGCCAGTGCCTCACCGCTAACGGCCGTCCGCGCGAATAGGTACCTGACAGCCAGCCGACCATGCTGCCGCACCCGCTAGCGCTCCCGGTATTGCCGTGCACATCTCGACGGCGGCGTAAGGCCCCACCTCACCGTCCCCTATCATCAACGCATCGACGATCGTCACTGGGAGCGCGGATACTTGAATCCGCATCCGGCGGACGTTACGCTTCACCATGAGCTCCCGCCTCCGTCTTGACGCAGCGGCATTTCAGCTGCGGATTCAAGTATCCGCGCTCCCGGTATTGCCGTCACCATTCTGGCGGCAGCGTAAGGTTCCACCTCACCGTCCCCTATCATCAACTTGTCGACCATCATCACTGGGAGCGCGGATACTTGAATCCGCATCCGGCCGACGTTACGCTTCACCATAAGCTCCCGCTGCGGCAGCTTCCGCCTCAACCCATAGGCAGCGGCATTTCATGTGCGGATTCAAGTATCCGCGGTCCCAGTATCGCCGTTCACATTTTGGTGGCCGCCTCACCGTGGGCCATCGCCCTTTGCCGATTCATCAACGCATCGACGGTCATCACTGGGAGCGCGGATACTTGAATCCGCATCCGGCCGACGTTACGCTTCACCATGAACTCCCGCTGCGCCACCTTCCGCCTCAACCCATAGGCAGCGGCATTTCAGCTGCGGCTTCAAGTATCCGCGCTCCCGGTATTGCCGTGCACATCTCGACGGCAGCGTAGGGCCCCACCTCACCGTCCCCAGTCATCAACGGATCGACCATCGTCACTGGGAGCGCGGATACTTGAATCCGCATCCGACGGACGTTACGGTTCACCATAAGCTCCCGCCTCCGTCTTGACGCAGCGGTGTTTTCAGATGCGGATTCAAGTATCCGCGCTCCCAGTATTGCCGTGCGCATTTTGGCGGCAGCGTAAGGTTCCACCTCACCGTGGGCCATGGCGCCGTGGCGATTCATCAACTCGTCGAGGAGCAGTCACGGTGCAACTGCCCGACCGCTTGAAACCGCCATGTGACTGCAATCTCCCGATACAGACCGATTCCCGGCCACGGAGGAACCAGCCGCCGGCACGCGTAACCTGCGCCGTGATGGGCCGCCGGTAGCGAAACTGCCGCGGCCGTTACTGGAGGTCTTTATGCGCATCGCCACTGTTCTCGCTGCCGGATTGCTAACGACCGTTCTGCTTCCGGCATCCGCCAATTCGGTACGGCCTGCCACGCAGACGCCGTCCGAGTTGACGGGCGCCACGCCGCCGGCCGGCGCCATCTGGCTCGACTCGCTGGACGTGAGCACGATCCAGCAGGGTTGGGGCCAGCCCCACGCCGGCCAGTCGGTTGGCGGCAGCGCAATCACGCTGGGACAGATGGTGTATGCGCACGGCGTGGGTACGCACGCCCGAAGCGAGTTCAACATCCGTCTGAACGGCAGCGCGACCCGATTTGTGAGCATGGTCGGTGTGGACGCCGAGTCCGGCACGCGTGGCTCGGTGGTTTTTCAGGTATGGGCGGATGGCCTCAAGCGGGCTTCCACGCCCCTGCTCCGGGGCGGTGACCCGCCGGTTCTCGTTTCGGCGAACCTCAATGGCGCCAAAACGATGCAGCTTGTGGTTACCGACGGCGGTGACGGCATCGACTTCGATCACGCCGACTGGGCCGGCGCCGTTCTCTATCTGAAGCCCGGAGCGAGGTTCCGGCCGACAGCCATGAAGCCCGATGTGGCGCCGCCACGCCTCATCGTTCCGGCAGAAGTCATGCGGCCCGAGATCCACTACCCGCGGATTACCGGCTGCACGCCCGGCCATCCGTTTCTCTTCCTGGTGCCGGCCAGTGGCCCGGAACCGCTTACCTACACTGCCCGCGGCCTTCCCGGCGGGCTGAAGCTGAACCGCGTCACGGGAATCATCAGCGGCGTGGTTCCGCACGCCGGCCGGTGGGTGGCCACACTCACCGTCAGCGGGCCCGGCGGCGCAGCACATGCCAGGCTTACCATCATTGCCGGCGACCACAAGTTGGCGCTGACACCGCCGATGGGCTGGAACTCGTGGAATGTGTGGGCCGGCAACGTGAATGCCGACCGGGTGAAGGCCGCGGCCGACGCCATGTCGTCAGAGGGCGGGGCCGCGCATGCGCGATACCGGAATGGCCTTTCGGCGCACGGCTTCCAGTACGTCAACATTGACGACACATGGGAAGGCCCGCGGGACGCCTCCGGCGCGATCACCACGAACGAACGCTTTCCCGACATGGCCGGGCTGGCCGATTATGTTCACCGTAAGGGGTTGAAGCTGGGCATCTACAGCTCGCCAGGACCGAAAACCTGCGGTGGGTATCCCGGCAGCTGGCAGCACGAACTTCAGGATGCCCAGACATATGCCTCGTGGGGCATCGACTATCTGAAATACGACTGGTGCAGCTACGGCGGTGTGGCCACCGGCGCCGGGCTGGATCGGCTTCAGAAGCCGTACCAGGTGATGCACGATGCACTGGACAGCGTGAACCGCGACATCCTCTTCAGCCTGTGCCAGTACGGCATGGGCGATGTGTGGAAGTGGGGCGCGCAGGTTGGCGGCAACTGCTGGCGCACCACCGGCGACATCAACGACAGCTGGGGAAGCCTCCACGGTATCTACTCTTCGCAGAACGGGCACGAAAAGTACGCCGGCCCCGGCCACTGGAACGACCCCGATATGCTGGTTGTGGGAAGCGTGGGCTGGGGCAATCCGCACCCGAGTCACCTTACACCTAACGAGCAGATCCTTCACATCTCCATGTGGTGCCTGCTCTCGGCGCCGCTCCTCATTGGATGCGACATGACGAAGATGGACAGCTTCACCCGCGCGCTGCTGACCAACGACGAGCTGATCGCCATCAATCAGGACCCGCTCGGCAAGCCGGCCGGCCGTGTCTGGACCGATGGCGAACACGACGTCTGGTCGCGCCCATTGGCGGATGGCACGCGCGCCGTTGGGCTGATAAACGCCGGCCCGGCGCCGGCGAAGATCGCCGTTACGTGGAGCATGATCGGCCTGGGCGGACGGCAGCCAGTTCGAGACCTGTGGCTGCATAAAAACGTGGGAGAGCACGATGGGGGCTACTCGGTGATCGTTCCGTCTCACGGCGCCGTGGTCCTGAAGATCGGCGGCATCCGGCGCCAGCCGTAGAGCCCTGTCGATAGTCATCCGGCGGGTTCGTGGCATCGATGTGAGCGCTTAAGGCCCATTTGCATCTGCCGGTGCGTATAAGGCTTGATGATCGATGTTGACTGGGTGGGAGCTCTTTACCGCGCCTTGATTGCGAATGTAACTTTATGCGGGCTGTATTCCGCGGCCCTGGTGACTTGAGAATGCGATGAGCGATGACTGCCTTGGCGCCAACATCACCGAAACGGCGCTGATCGGCCTGCTCCGGGCTCTCATCGAGGACCCGGTGCTGGCGGCCTACGTGGCCGAGTTCGACGCGGGCGAACAGCCGGTGGTGTGGCTGGCGTACGGGGCGTACTTCACGTTCGCTCTGGTGAACGGCATGGCCGTCTCGCGACGACTGCCGCATGCCCGGATGCCATCGAAGTGCATGTTCGTCTGGCTCGCCGGCAACAGCTGGTACGACGAAGAGACCTGCAGGAGGCTGGTCGCTCCAACCGTCAAGAACTTCCGCGCCGCCATGAAGTCTGCGGCACGGACCGCTGCGGTATCACATTCCGCGAATGTGACACGGAATATGGCGCAAGCCGGGTACCGGGCCATAGCCAGGCGATCCGTAAGCGCGGGTACCCTGGCGGCGCTGGACCAATGGCTGCTTGAAGTTTGCGACGCTATTCATTGTATTGCCGGGGATGTGGCCAAAACGTCCAAGCTGTAACGGACGTTAGCGTGACGCGAGAGGGGCGGCGCATGCCATGGCAGCGCGCGACGCTTGGTGAAATGGGACCAATAGGACCTATGAGACATATGCGGGGCCGGAACCATTCCGCTTGCTAGCCGCGGGTGCCTGAGCCTATATGTCCTATATGTCGCATTGGTCCCATTTGGTGGACGCCCCCTCCGGCCACCGAGCCGGAACCATCCCACTGGCATTCTTCCGCCATGCGCGATCCGCTTGCTGGCAAATGCCTTGAGCGGGACCGCCCGGTTCTTCAGCTGGGCAAGTTGCCGGGCTTGCTCGCGGCCGTCACGCGCAGACTCTCAGCGCTCCGTCGGTTCCGAATCCGCCGCCGGCAGGGCCGGCAGCCCAAGCTCCTGCAGGAAGACGTTGTGCTTTTCGGTTGCAGTCCGGATTTCATCCTCAATCTGGGATAGCTTCGCGTGGACGGCCACCAGATCGATCTCCTCTTCGACCGTCGCGGTGCTGACGTATCGGGAGATATTCAGGTTGAAGTCGTTGGCCTCGACCTCTTCCATCGATACGCGGCGCGAATAGCGGGGCTCCTCGCGACGGTACTGGTACGTTTCGACTATTCTGGCGATGTGCTCTTCCGTCAGCTGGTTTTGCCGCTTGCCCTTCTCGAAGTGCTCCGCCGCGTTGATGAAGAGCACGTCGTCCGTCTGCCTGCACTTCTTGAGCACCAGGATGCAGACGGGGATGCCGGTGGAATAGAAGAGATTGGCTGGTAGTCCGATAACGGTGTCAATGTTCCCGTCCTTCAGGAGCTTGGTGCGGATTCGCTCCTCTGCGCCGCCTCGAAACAACACGCCGTGGGGCAGGACGATTGCCATCACACCGTTATCCGTCAGGTAGTGGAGGCCATGCAGGAGGAACGCGAAGTCGGCGGCGGACTTCGGAGCGAGACCGTAGTCCTTGAAGCGCATGTCGTCGGCCAGCGACTGGCTCGGCTCCCATCGGTAGCTGAACGGCGGATTCGCGACCACCGCATCGAAACGCGGCTTCTTCGCCGGGTTCATCTCGCGGAGGAAGTCCCAGTCGTTGGTGAGTGTGTCGCCGTGATAGATCTCGAACTCGCTGTCCTTCACCCCGTGCAGCAGCATGTTCATGCGGGCCAGGTTGTAGGTGGTGATGTTCTTCTCCTGGCCGTAAATCTTGCCGATGCCGCGGTCGCCCATCTGGTGGCGGATATTCAGGAGCAACGAGCCGGAGCCGCAGGCGAAATCGAGCACGCTGTCCAGGCGGTCGCGCCGGCCCTGCGCCGGGTCCTGGGCGTCGAGGGTGACGATGCCGCTGAGGATACTGGATATCTGTTGGGGCGTGTAGAACTCGCCCGCCTTCTTGCCCGATCCGGCGGCGAACTGCCCGATGAGATACTCGTAGGCGTCGCCAAGCGTGTCCGTCGTAATCGTGAACTCGGAAAGCCGTTCGGCGATCCTCTGGATGACCGTGCAGAGCTTCGCGTTTTGATCCGTGTAAGCCTTACCGAGCTTTTCGGAGTTCAGCCGAATCTCTGAGAACAACCCTTGAAAGGCGCTCTCGAACGACTCGTTCTCGATGTACTCGAAACAATGCTGAAGCGTATTCAGGAGGCCGTCGCTCTGCGTTCTAGCCAGGTTCGCGATGCTCGTCCAGAGGTGTTCGGGCTTGATGACGTAATGCACCTTCGCCCGCATCTGCCGCTCGAAGACGGGCACGTCATCCGGGTGGTTGGCGTACCACGCTGCGAGCGGCACACTCTTCGCGCCCTCCATGACCAGCGGATAGTCGGAGCCGAGCTCTCTCTGCGCCGCTGCCTCGTAGTTGTCGGAGAGGTAACGCAGGAAGATGAACGCGAGCATGTAGTCGCGGAAGTCGTCCGCATCCATCGCTCCGCGGAGCTGGTCCGCTATGCTCCACAGTGTCTTGCCGAGCCGGTGGTTTTCTTGAGCTGTCACGGTGTCGGTGCAGACGGCCCCCCTCGCGGGAAGTGATCGGGGTTGAAGGGAAACTTGTCCAGAAAGGAGCTAAGTATCGCCCGGAAGTATTGCTTGGTCTCGTCGCCCATGGGCACCGGCTCGAACATCGAATAGTTGCCATGGCTCAACAGATCAACAAAGCGCTGGTGAAGGATGCCTTCCGCGTCGTCGTCGGTCTGCTTTATGCACTTACCGAAATGGGTGTACCCATGGAACAGAGCCGTCTTCTCCAGGATCGTGCGCAGTTGGTTAAAGTGATGGGTCTGGAGTGCGTCCTCCTGGGCGATGATGGCGAGTTCTTGCAGAGCGGCGATGTGGTGAAATGAAGGTGTGTCGCCAGAGAACCTGGTCAGCTTGTATCTGCCTTTGCCCCTGTCGCGAGCTAGCACGAACTGAACCGATTTGCTGTTGAAGTGGCTCTTCAATTCGTAATGCAACACGTTGAAGAACAGGTTATGGTGGGTCGAGACTATAGCCGGGACATCGGAGTCGGATTCTCGAAATAACTGCACCAGGTGACTCGCGACGACTATTGCGTTGTGCTCGTCCAGTGATGAAACAGGATCGTCGATGTAGATATACTTGACCCAGTCGTACGCTTCATCTCCATCAAGTACCAGCTTCACGTTTGCAAGAAACCAGCACCAGACGAAAATGTTCTGCTCACCGCGCGAAATCTTCATTGGGATCGGCACATTGTCTGTGTCGCGCTCGCGGAAGAAAGTAACGGCCGGAGGTGCCGGAACCTCTTGACCATCCGGCGTCTGTCTCTTCCGGTCATAGTTAATGGCGAAACTAAAGCCCGCATAGCGCTGGAGCAGCTCACCAATCTTGACCTCCATCTCCAGTTCGCGAACGCCGTCGAAAAAGCTCGACTCCTGGTTGAACTCGAGCACTCTATCCTGGTCTTTCTCCAGGTCGTTATCCCATGTGAACAGGTCTTCGGTGTAGGCGTTAAAGTAGAGTGTGTCGCGCTGAATAGTTCGACCGTCATCGTCTTTCCTCTGTCCCTGCGTCTTGAACTCGCTGCAGAGCCGAGTCTTGCCCGTGCCGTTGTGTGCATAGACGAGAACGAACCGCTTTGCCGAGCCTTGCTCACGGACGAAGCGAGCAGTGTCCGTCAGGTCTGCAAAGGCGTGCACGACAGGCGGCATCGGCTAGGCGCCTTTCAGAGAGGGGAAAAGACCTTGCATGAGGCCTTGCTTGTGGGTCTTGAGTGCGTCGAGCACTTTTGTTTGCCCTGAGATGAGGTCGTCGAGCGAGAGCAGACAGCCAGCGACGCCTTCCTGCTCGACCCGGTCAATCGGCGCTGACAGCTCGATATTGTTGAGCACATCCACGGACAAGCCAGGCTGGGCTTGGCCCGTCGCGAAGCGGTTCAGATTCAAGAAGTCGAGGGCGTAGTAGAGCCAAGCCGCATCCGTGGCAGCATTGGGAGTCGCAACGATGGCGTGCTCGGTGGCATGAAACTTGCCACGCGCGAGCATGACGTTTCCACAAAGGGCTCCCTGCCTGCCCACCAGTGGATAGTCGCCGTCGTGGGTATAGGTTTGCACGTATCCGCGTAACCCGTTGCCACCGTAGCACGGATACAATTCGCCGACGGGGCGCCCTACAATGTCGCACGCGGGAACGAACGCCCCTGCTCTCATAGCGCACAGGTTCTTAAGGGTTAACCGCGTCCACGCCCCCGCGTCGCGAAACTCCGGAAACCGGAGCCTCGGTCTGGATTCGCCCTCGCCGGGGAAAAGCTGTTGCAGCAGCCCCTTCTTGAGGTCGCGCAGCGCCTCCAGCTTCCGCCCCTGCGCCGCGATCAGTTCGTCAAGCGACATCAGGCAGTCGGCGATCTTTTGTTGCTCGGCTGGAGGCGGCGCAGGAAGGCGGAGGTCTTGTAGGGCGCTACCGGAAAGCTCTTTGAAAGTGCTGCCTGCTCCGAGGTCAATCAATTTGGGTTTCATGCACAGCAGGGAACTGTAGAGAAAATATGTCGCATTACCGGCAAACGGGATTAGACCTCGGCAACCCTGGTTGATCGCCATTGGGGATAGATTTATCGCGAGATGCCCAATGGGAGCTCGCGTCGATATAACGACCGAGCGGACAGGCAGTAACTCTGATGAGCAGTTGGCGAGTCCGAGATGACTTATCGTACGGACCGTTGCCGCGATGAATGGGCAGTCGCTCTTACCCATTTCCGCCGGCGTCAGCCACATTACGGAGCCGCGCCAGTATTCTGGCTTGGTCGTGTCGGGAGTGCCTCCCTGGGTTATGCGAGCCAATTTATGTAGCGGCGTTGATTCCCACCCCGGCGCCTGGTGGAATTCAGGGAACCGCAACTTCGGCACCAGCGGATTACTCTCCATCTGCGTTGTACTCCGCGCGCGTCTCGTACACCTTGAGCCCTGCGATCTCTCGCTCGCCGGCCCGGCGTCGCAAAAGCGGCTCGAGCTCGTTCATCAGGGCGAGCTCCTTCTCTACGCGCTGGCGCCAACCCAGGCCCAGCGGCTCCAGCAGCGTGGTCAGCCGGTCTCCGTTGAAGATTCGCCGCTGGAGCACTTCATCTACCAGCCGCTGCACCTCCTCCGCATTGAGCCCTTGTCGCGCGGCGAGCTCTGCTACCTCCTGCGCATCGCGTTCGGTCTTGAACGCGACATACCCGTCGCAGACCTGGCGCTTTTGCAGCGGCTTTCCGACCTCCAGCGAGCGGACGTATTCGGTGATGAGGTCGCGCTCGTCGAGGAACTTTGAGTCGGCGGCGATCACGCCGATCAGCCGCTCCAGCGTAATCGCCTCCTTGCCCGGCTTCTGTTGGGAGAACCTGGCGATGAGGCTCATGATGTAGTCGTAGTCGATGAGCGCGGAGGCGAAGAGCACGAGCTCGAAGTCCACTTCTTCGACCGCTGCGTCCGGGTCGGCGCCCGTCTTGCGCTGCTTTTCTCTTAGCGCAAGTGCGGTCGCAAGGTATGCGCCCTTGAACCCGCGCAGTTGATCCTCGGGGAGTATGTTCTCCAGCTCCTGCTCTTGGTCGGGAGTGAGGTCGGTGTACTGGTCGAGCTGGGTCCGGAGCGTCTGTACCGCCTTGAACTTCTCAATGAACCCGACGCGGGCGTGGTCGCCCTTGAGATTCGCAACCTGGTCCGGCTTCATTGCGGCGCCCTGCGACGTCATGAACTCGTCAAGCTTCTGGACGGCCTCCTTCAGCTTCTCAATGATGGCGGGCGCCTTGTCCACCAGCCAGATTTCCTTTGGCGGGCGCGGGGAGGCGCCGGAGAACATCGCGATGGCGTCGTCGACCTCCTGCTGTTGGGCCCGGAAGTCGAGGATAGTGCCGTAGGGCTTCGTTGCGTTGAGGATGCGGTTCGTGCGACTGAACGCCTGGATCAGTCCGTGGTGCCTCAGGTTCTTGTCCACGTAGAGCGTGTTCAGGTACTTGGAATCGAACCCGGTGAGAAGCATATCCACCACAATGGTGACGTCGATCTTCTCGCTATCGGGCTGGTCACTGTTCGGGTACTGCTGGTCCTTGATTCGCTGCTGAACGTCCTGCTTCTCGCTATGGGGCTGGTGACTGTTCGGGTACTGCTGGTCCTTGATTCGCTTCTGAACGTCCTGGTAGTAGAGGTCGAACTCCTCGATGCAGTGGTTCGTCCCGTACCGCTCGTTGTAATCGGCGATGATCCGAGATAGCGCCTCCTTCTTCTCCTCGGGCTTTACCTTATTGTCTTCCCGCTCTTGAAGCAGGTCTTCCTGGATCTGCTTCACGTCGGCGCTCACGTCTCCGGGCGGGGAGAAGACGCAGGCGATGTTAAGGGGGATATAATCGGGATCCTCAGTAATCCGCTCGCGCTGGCGATCGGCGAACCGGTTGAAGTAGTCGATCGCGTCGTTGATGGAGCTTGTGGCGAGCAACGCGTTGAAGCGGCGATTGCCGGTGGCAGCGTCGTGCTTTTCGAGGATGGCGTTCACTACGGCAGCCCGGGTCAGGGGCTGACCGGGTTTGAGTTTGTCCTCGCCTTGCGGCTCGAAGTAATCCACGTGGAAGCGGAGGACGTTGCCGTCGTCGATGGCGTGGGTGATCGTGTACTCGTGGAGCCGTTGTTGAAACACAACGTCGGTGGTCAACAGGGACGCCTCACCGGCCCGGACGTTCACACGCACGGCGTTGTCTTCGAAAATCGGGGTACCCGTGAACCCGAAAAGTTGGGCGTTCGGGAAGAACTCCTTGATGGCGTTGTGGCTCTCGCCGAATTGGGACCGGTGGCACTCGTCGAAGATGATCACCATGCGCTTGTCGCGCAACGGATGGAGCTGCTCCGTGAAGGTCGCATGGCCGCGCTTCTTCCTGTTCTCGTTTCGCTTACTGCCTTCGTCGAGCGCGAGGCCGAGCTTCTGGATTGTGGTGACGATCACTTTGTCGGCGTAGTCGTCCGACAGCAGGCGCCGGACAAGGGCGGCGGTGTTGGTATTCTCCTCGACGCACCCGGGCTGGAAGCGGTTGAACTCTTCGCGGGTCTGGCGGTCGAGGTCTTTGCGGTCGACGACGAAAAGGACCTTCTGAATACTGTCGTTGGCCTTGAGAAGGGTGGCGGCCTTGAAGCTCGTGAGCGTCTTGCCGCTGCCGGTAGTGTGCCAGATGTAGCCGTTGCCGCTGTTCTCTTCGATACACCGGACGATGGCGTCCACCGCATAGATCTGGTAGGGCCGCATCATGAGGAGCTTCCGTTCGCTCTGGACGAGCACCATGTAGCGGCTGATCATCCGGCTGAGCGTGCATTTGGCCAGGAACTTCTCCGCGAAGTCGTCCAGGTGCGCGATCTTCCTGTTGTCCCGGTCGGCGAACTGGCAGATGGGCAGGTAGCGCTCATCGGCGTCGAATGCGAAGTGGCGAGCGTTATTATTGGCGAAGTAGTAGGTTTGGTCGCGGTTGCTGACAACGAAGAGCTGAATAAAGCACAGGAGCGTCTTTGTGTAGCCGTTGCCGTGGTCGTTCTTGTACTCGACGATCTGTTCCATGGCCCGTCGAGGGTTGATACCGAGGGTCTTGAGCTCGATCTGGACGACGGGAATGCCGTTGATAAGCAGGATTACGTCGTAGCGGTGGTGACTGTAGTCCGTGTTAATCCGCAGCTGGTTGATGACCTCGAAATCGTTCTTACACCATTCTTTGGTGTTGACGAGAGTGTAGTTCAGAGGGGTGCCGTCGTCGCGGCTGAAGCTGTTGATGTTACGAACGGTTTGGGCAGCGGTGAACACGTCCGCTGTGACAATCTCGTCCAATAGCCGGTTGAACTCGCCATCTGTAAGGTGGACCCGGTTAAGGGCCTGGAACTTCTCCCGGAAGTTCTGCTCCAGCGCGGCTCTATCTCTGATGTCCGCGCGGTACCTATACTTCAAGGCCACGAGCTTCTCGATCAGTTCATCCTCAAGCTGGCGTTCGGACAGTGTCATGATGACTGCGCGCTCCTCGCCGCCTTCGCCAGGCCGGTGGTCGGCTTGCCCAAAGGCTCGATGCCGGTGCCGACGCTGTCGTGCTCGACCGTTCGGTGGTGGCCGCGCGTTAGCTCGGCCAGCGCATCCACCATGCGGAAGCGGCTGTTGTCGGCCACCCACTCTCCTGGCACGGTGGGATTCGGGGCTTGCTGTTCATCGGACACGGGCGGCGTGGCTCCTTCGCGGATGTGTTGGTCTCATGCCTTTGGTTCGATGCGCGCCACATCGATACCTGCCGAAGGCCGCGCGACACGGTGTCGCGCTTGTGGCCGGTTTCAGGGCGTGGTTCAGGCAGTGCCGCCGCCCCCGCCCCCGCCGTTGACGCCGGCGCGTCGAAAACGATTCTCTTCTCACAACCGGATGGGTCGGCGCCGGTAGCGTTTTAAACCGACATGCCCCCGTCGATAACAAGGCCGCTGCCGGTGATGAACGAGGCCTCGTCGGAGGCCAGGTAGAGCGCGGCGGCGGCGATCTCGTCTGCGCTGCCGAGGCGGCCCAGCGGCTGGCGGGCGGCGTACTTCGCGCGCTCGGCGCCCGGGTCGGCGGCCGATTCGATGCGGCCGCTGAGCGATGGCGTTTCGATGGTTCCCGGCGCCAGGTAGACGGCGCGGATCCCGGTTCCGGCGTAGTCGACGGCGATGGCCCGGGTGAGGCCGATAACTCCCGCCTTTGCCGCGCAGTAGGCCGCCCGGTTCGGCAGGCCCATCACACCGGCCACCGATGCCATGTTGAGCAGCAGCCCGCCGCCCTGTCGCAGCATTACGGGGATGGCGAAGCGGCAGCCGAGATACGCGCTTGTGAGCGTGGTGGCGATCTGCCGCTCCCATTCGGCGTGGGCCGTCTCCTCCACCGTGCCCTGTACGACGATGCCGGCGTTATTGAAAAGCACATCCAGCCGGCCGAACGCGGAAACCGCCGCGTCGATCATGCGGCGCACATCGGCCTCCACCGAGACATCGGCCTCGATGGCGAGCGCCCGCCCGCCGAACTCCTCGATCCGGCGCGCCACTTCGCGAACTCCCTCAGCGTTGATGTCGGCAAGGGCCACGGTGGCGCCTTCGCGCGCAAACAGCTCGGCGGAAGCGCGGCCAATGCCCTGCGCGGCCCCTGTAATCACAACCGATCTATCTCTAAGCTTCATACGCAGAATGATACAGCATCGCACTTCGAAACAGCCGATAGAACCCGAAGCGGCTGACCGGCCGGAGCTGGTCACAGCCATTATTACGGCTCTGCTGCAGGGCGCTACGCGGCGTACAGCCGCGGCTGCGGCCGGCATCAACGAGGCCGCGCTCCAGAGCATGCTGCGCCACAACCCCTGCCTGGAGGCAGAACTTGCGCAGGCGGAAGCTCAGTGTGAAACGCGGTGCGCCGCCGCCGTGATGGAGGCGGTTGAGAAGGGCGATTGGCGCGCCGCGCTGGCCCTGCTGGCCCGCCGTGACCCGGCCGCATGGCAGGAGCGGAGGCAGATTGACGTTAGAAAGCTCACCGATCTTCAGATTGTCGCCCTCCTTGAAGCAGATGCTGAGGCAGGAAGCGAGCCGCAGGGGACTGGTGGTGAGCCAGGCGGCGAATGACGCGGAACGCGCACGCTGCGCGGCGGATGTGGTCTACTGGCTCACCACCTTCTGTAAAACCTACGATCCCCGCCTTCCGGAGCCGATTCTGCCCTTTGTTCCGTTTCCGCGGCAGATCGAGTTCCTGCTCTGGCTGAAAGAACGCGAGGCAAATCAGGAGGATGGCGTCGCCGAAAAGTGCCGCGACGTCGGGTTTACATGGCTTTGCTGCGCCTATATGGGGCACGCCTGGTTGTTTCGAAAGGGTTTCAAGGGGGCATTCGGCAGCCGGAAGCTGGAGCTGGTCGATCGGCTCGGCGATCCCGACAGCATCTTCGAGAAGATCCGTATCGTGCTGCGCCACCTTCCGGGCTGGATGCTGCCCGCCGGATTCAGCTGGCGCGAGCACGATAACCTGTGCAAGCTGATCAATCCGGAGTCGGGCGCAACGCTCACCGGCGAGGGGGGCGACAACATCGGACGCGGCGGGCGCGCCACCCTCTACATTATTGATGAGGCCGCGCACCTGGAGCGTGCCGAGCGGGTGGAGGCTGCGCTCAGCCAGACTTCGCGCTGCAAAATCTGGGTCTCGACCCCGAACGGCATCGGCAACCTCTTTGCCCGCAAGCGTTTCAGCGGCGCGTACCCGGTCTTTACGTTTCGCTGGCAGGATGATCCACGCAAAACGGAAACCTGGTTCCAGCAGCAGAAGCGGACCCTGGACCCGGTTGTTCTGGCGCAGGAAGTGGAGATCGACTACGCCGCCAGCGTGGAGGGCATCTGCATACCGGCCGCATTTGTGCGCGCAGCCATCGAGATGACGAAACGCCTGGCCGATGAACCCGTGCATGGCCCGGCGGCCGCCGGGCTGGACATTGCCGAGGAAGGCAAGAGCCGCACCGTGCTCATCGTCCGGCGCGGCCCGATGGTAACCGACGTGCTGGATTGGGGCGCGGCCAACACCACGCAGACGGCATGGCGGGCGCGGGATGAAGCGGAGCGCCGCGGGGTGGTGACACTCTGCTACGATGCCACGGGTGTAGGCGCCGGTGTGCGCGGCGCATTCGAAAGCGCGGAGCGTAAGCCGGCCTTCGCCGCTGTGGCGATCAATGGCGGAGCGCGCCCCGGCAACCGCCGCTGGCCGGACGGCGCCACCAGCGCTCAGCGATTCCTCAACCTTCGCGCCGAACTCTGGTGGATGCTTCGCAGCCGGTTTGAGGCCGCGTTTGAGCTTGTGGAGCACGGCATCGAACACCCGCTGGAGGAGCTGATCGCCCTGCCGCACCACGCCGACCTTGCGGCGCAGCTCTCGGCGCCGCGGTGGTTCCACACAGAGACGGGCAAAATCCGCATCGAGAGCAAGCTGGAGATGGCGCGCCGCGGCGTGGCAAGCCCCGATTTCGCGGATGCGCTGGCCTATGCTTTTGCTGCCGGCGTGCGGCCGGTTGCGTTTGTGGCCGGCGGCCGGCGAGAAGCCACGCTGACCCCAAATCGTGGCCTGCGCCGTGGCTGAAGCGAATCGGTGCGATCGTGGCGTCAGGGCGCGGGATGTGGGGAGATCGAAGAGGTAGCCGTGGCCAAAGCAGCTCCCATCGTTGAAACTGTAGTAACGGGCGAAGCGCCGGCGGCCGGAATGCCGGGCGCGCCCGCATCTGGTGGTGGTGAGCGCCGTGTGAGCCGGATATCGGCCAACCCGCTGCTGGAGTATGTGGCAGGCGGTTCGTACGCATGGACCGCCAGCTTTCTTCGCAGTCTGCCGTTTGCCATCGACGACGTAACGCGCGACTTTGGCGACGATCTCTACGAGAGGATGCTGCTGGATCCGCAGGTTGCCTCCAGTGTGAACACGGTCAAGATGGGCGTTCTGAGCAGCACGATGCGCCTGCTGCCCGCCGGCGATTCGCCAATTGCCCGGGCGGCGTGCGACTTCTGCAGCCGCTGCCTGGATGAGCTGGAGACGCCGCTCTACACCGTTCTGTGGAACCTGCTCGATGGCCTGGCGCTGGGCAACAAGGTGGCCGAGCAGGTCTATGCCATCCGCGATAGCCGGTTGGCGCTGGCTGCCCTCAAGGTCAAGCCACGACGCGCAACCGCCTTTGTGACGGATGTCTACCTTAATCTCGTCGGTGTGCTCGGCCTCATTCCCGGTCAGGGCGCGCCGGTGCTGGTTGAAGGTCTTATCGGCGAACCGGCTCGCACGCCGCATCTGCTGCCGCGATCCAAGTTTCTGGTGTTCACATTCCGCCAGCGTGACGGCGATCCGCGCGGGCAGAGCATTCTCCGTCCCGCGTACAGCGCCTGGTTCCTCAAGACGCAGATGTGGCAGGAGTATCTCAAGTATCTCACTCAGTTTGCCGGTCCCAGTCTCATCGGCTTTACTCCGGAAGAGGCCCAGCAGACCGTGCAGACCGATTCGCTGGGCAATATCCAGACCGATGCCAACGGCAGCCCGATCTACCTCAATCCCGAGCAGGCGATGCTCGCAGCGCTGCAGACATTCCGGAATGGCACGGCAGCGGTCTTCCCCTTCGGAAGTCGCGTCGAGCCTCTGCAGATGGCCGGTGACGGGGGCGCATTTCTGCAGGCGATCGGCCTATTCAACAGCGAGATTGACCGCGCCGTCACGGGCCAAACTCTCGCCACACAGGAGGGCGAGCACCAGAGCCGTGCGGCCAGCGCCGTGCACCAGGATGTGCTGGGGCTGGTGGTGCGCGCCGGCAAGCACGCTCTGGAGACCGCGCTCCAGCGCGACGTCCTCCGCCCACTCACCGTGCTCAACTTTGGAGGCGCCGCGGCGGATTTAACGCCCCGGCCAACGCTGGCCGACACCGAAAGCCAGGATTTCGCTGATACCGCGGCCTCGATCGCAGCCCTGCAGACATCGGGATACCTGGCCGCATCCCAGTACGCCGCACTCGATGCGATGCTGGGCCTGCCTGAACGCAAGGAGGAACCGGAGCAGATATGAATCGTACGGTCGCATTGCACTTCGCCGGTGGTGCAGACGGTGTTCCACCCGGCAGCGTTAGACTGAAAGGCAAGCTGTTTCAGGCGGGTGAATACCTGGACAAGAGCTTCAGCCTGACTCGCGAAGAGATGGAGTCGGCGGCGGCGGCATTCGTGCCGATTCCGCTCAATCTGGAGCACCTGGGCGCACTTGGCGTGGAGACTCTGCTCGATGGACGGCTCGGGTGGTTGACGCGCATCTGGACCGATGGCGATAGCCTGTTTGGCGAAGCGGATGTACCGCCGTGGCTGCGTGAAGCCATGGCCGGGGCGCCGCTCCGCGTGAGCTGTGAGTGGGACCGGGACTCCAAAACGCTCGCCGGTCTTGCGCTGGTGGCGCTGCCAAGGGTCGCTGATGCCGCCTTGATGGCGCGCCTGAAAGCTTCCAGAAACGAATCGTGTGATGCGGGCGTCTGCCCGAGAGAGGAGTTGGCAAGAGTGTCGTTCCGTGAATCGGTGATGAACTGGCTCGGGGCAGGCGCCCCAAATGACGATGTGCCCGATCCCGATGGCGCCGGTGGAGACGCCTCGGCGCCGGCTGCGCCGCCGGAAGAGACGGCGGCGTTTGCCGCGCTCCTGCGCACCCGGGATGCCGAAATCGCGCAGATGAAGGCGGAGCGTGCCCAGATGCTGGCCGCCGCCAGAGCCGATGAGGCGGTTCGCGACGGCCACGCCGTGCCGGCCGAGCGCGAGGCTCTTGCGGCCCTGTTTGCGCAGGCGCTGCACGATGACGAGCAGGGATCTGCCGCGTGCTTCGGCGCCTCCGGCGCAAGCCGTGTTGCGATGCTCCACGCGCTGCTTGATGCACGGCCGGCCAGCCTGCTCTGTCTTGAGGCTCTGCAGCCGGCCGATCCGGCTGCCGCGGGTCGCGATACGCTCACGCTGCTCAACTGCAGCGATACGCCGCAGGTGGGGGATGCCGCGCCGCCCGACAGCCGGCGCCGGCTCGAGCTGCACCGGCTTACCCCGATGGGCCAGGCATTTCTCTCCACCGATGCCGGGCGCGCGCTCTCGGCATCCGCGCGATAACCGATGCCCACAACCGCCGCGGCTATCCTGGATCTACGAGGGCTGCAGCCATGGAGCGACCCGTTTCTGGCGAGACTGGCCGATGTGAAGATCGCGCCATCGGTCATCCTGGCAAGCGGTGTCGTGCTGGGTGAGCTGACCGCACAACCCGGTACATACGGCGCTTACGGCGCGCAGCATATCGACGGCACCCAGATCCCGAAAGGGATTCTGGCTTACGATGTGCAGACCGACGCCGGCGGCAGCATATCGCTCACCGGGCTCGTGGCGCCGTTCGGCGTGCCGGCGCCGACGGTTCAAAGCGTGGGTATGTACTACACCGGCGTCTTCGCCTGCTCCGAACTCACCGGCATGGATGCCAATGCGCTGGCCGTCCTCGGCGGCCACCTGATCTCCGGCGATCTCACCTCCGGCGTCGTCTGTATCGGCTAGCCGGCCCAGGTCATCGCCGCCTGCCCGGCGGCTGGTCGACCACTTTCTCAATCTGCGAGGAGCAATATGCCTGTTTCTGCCTCCACCACATTCACCAATCTCAAACTGGAGCCGTTCATGAGCCCGGATTTGGCTCGCGAGCAGACGGTGGCCCTGGGGCCCTCGCTCAGCCTCCCTCGCGGCACCGTGCTCGGCGAGGTCACGCCGGTGCAGACGGTGACGATCAGCGGCGCGCCGACGGGCGGAACCTTCACACTCTCGTGCAGCGGCCTCGCCACGGCGCCCATCGCCTATAACGCCACCTCGACTGCCGTACAGGCCGCACTTTCAGCCCTCGGTGTGCTGAACGCGGTCGCCGTGAGCGGCAGCGCCGGAGGGCCGTGGTCCGTGACGCTCTACCCACCGGCAAACACCATCTTCCCAACGCTTTCGGCAAGCGGCGCCGGGCTTACCGGCGGCACAAGCCCGGCCGCCGCCGTCGCCTGGGCCTCGCCCGGCTACACATCGTGGGGAATCTACCGCTCCTATGCATCCGCCAACACCGATGGCAGCCAGGTGGCGAAGTGCCTGCTGGCATACGATGCACAGACCGATGCGGCCGGCAACATCACGCTCTCCGCATCCGCCCTGCAGGCAGGCGGCGAGTGGGGTGAAACCAGCCTCGGCGCGCCGGCGTGGTTCAGCGGCATCTTCCGGTGCGAGGAGCTAAGCGGACTGGACGCCACAGCGCTCGCCGCGCTGGACGGCAGCCTCATCGAGGGAACCGTGACGCAGGGGATCGTACGTCTGTAAGCGGCGCAGCCGCCAGGGAGGTTCAACAGCCGGATGCCAGACTTTGTTTACCCCACCAGCGCTGAGCTGGAAACGATTGCCCAGGACTATATGCCGCGCCTGATGGAGGAGCGGCCCATCTTCAACATCCTCCCGGTTCGCGCGGTGGATGCGCACCTGCTGATGTGGGAGCAGATGGACAACTACCAGGGCCTGCAGCAGGTCCGCGGGCTGGACGGCGACGCCACGCGCGTCCGAAAGACCGGCATCAAGCGCTATCTGATGCAGCCGGGAGTCTATGGCGAGTTCGACAACATCGATGAACAGGAGCTGACAGCTCGCCGCGCAATGGGAAGCTTCGGCGGCCCGATCGACATCAGTGATCTGGTGCTGATGGCGCAGAGCAAGCTGCTGCAGCGCCGCCTGGACCGCATCGAGTCGATTGGATGGACGCTTCTTTCTGAAGGCACGTTCAGCGTGCCGGACGGCACGGGAAAGGTGCTGCACACCGATACGTTCGCGCTCCAGAGCTATACCGCCGCCACACCGTGGAACACCGCGGCCACGGCAGCGCCACTGGCCGATCTGCGCGCCGTAAAGCTGATGCGGCGCGGCCATTCGGTAGATCTCGGCGCCGGCGCGCAAGCGTGGATGAACCAGACCACCTTCAACAACCTGATCATGAACGACAATCCGAACGACCTGTTCGGACGCCGTACTGCGGGCCTGGCCACGATCAACAACCTGAAAGACGTGAACACCATCCTGAGCGGCGATGCACTGCCGGAGCTGGCTGTGTACGATGCCGGCTACTTTGATGACAGCGGCGCCTTTCAGCTGTACATTCCCAATAACAAGGTGGTGGTGGTAGGGCGCCGTCCCGCCGGGCAGGTCGTCGGCGAGTACCGCATGACGCGTAATGCCAACAACCCCAACCTCGCGCCGGGACCCTATATGAAGGTGATTGATACCGGTGAGTTCAAGGTGCCGCGCTCGCTGCAGGTTCACGACGGGCACAACGGCGGGCCGGTGATCTACTACCCGGGCGCCATCGTGGTGATGAATGTCTAGCGCGGTCGGCGAGGATGCCGGGGGCCCGATGGAGAGCCAAACGGCCGCCGCGGCAGAACGGCCTCACGCCGGTTCGCCGTCGGTCCGCATGCGCCCGCCGAGGTGGTATCGCGTGGTGCACACCGCCATCGGCTCGGGTGGCGGAGTCGGACCCTGGTTCGAGGGCGACGTCATACCGGCGAAGGCATTTTCGCCGTCGGAGGAGGGCGCAGCCGTTCGCCGGCGGCTGCTGGCGCTGGGCGCTATCGTGGAGGCCGCCGGTCCGCCGCCGAGGTCGGCCGAGGCATCCACGGATGGCTGACGGCGCCACCATCGTTCGGCAAGGCGAGATACGCGACTTGGTAGCCACGCTGACCGCGCCGGCCAACCTTCAGTTGGCCGGTACGCCGCTCTTCTTCCTCTTCGATGAGACCAACCAGCCGATCACTTCACCTATCGACTTTGTGGCCGGCCAGCCGGCAGCAACCGTGGCAGCCGGCCCTGCCGGCTCCATCCAGGTGAAGTACACCATAGACTGCCTGAACAACCTCTGGCCGGCCGGCTACTACACCGGCAGCTTTCGACTTCAGGATACGTCCGGGCATATCCACGTCTGCGAGCTGACCCTCTACATTGCGCCGGCGCCTAATCTTCCGTGGTCACCGTGACGAGGCGGCGGCAGGCTGCCGGCGCGCAGCGCGCAGCAGCAGGAGGCCGATGTGGCAAGTTCCGATCTGATCCCGCAGCAGAAACTCATTCTGGAAGAGTTGAACCAGACGGCTGCAGACCCGCTGGCGCCGATGATCAAGACCATCTGGAACCTGTACGCCGCGCATGCGGCCATCGCGCCCGAGCTGCAGTACCTGTACTCCAGGCGCCACTGCATCATCTACCTGCTGGGCCAAACCGCCGCCAATGTGGATGTTACGCTGGGAAGCGATCGGATTCTGCAGAGTCAGCAGTACGCCATGCTGCTGAAGATGGAGCAGCTGACGGATACCCAGATCGCCAGGATCCTTGCGCGCGCCCGTGCTCAGCGCGCCGCGGCAGCCGGCGGCATTTCGGCCACAGCGCCGGAGCAAGTATCGCCCGGTGGCGCGGACCCGGCCGATACCGCCTACAGCGGCGACCCACAAAAGCCGCTGCGTGCGCAGGATCTTTAACTTCGGTCACGGCGGCGAAAGGCGAACCATATGGAGTCGCAGACACTGGCGGATACCACCGCGCAGGCGCTGAAACAGTTCGGCGATCCCACGGCAATCAATGGCCAGGGTGGCGCTACCGCTCTGTGGCAGCGAGCGGAAGCGGGGCGGATCAACCGGTTCATCGAAGTGCAGAACCTCCAGTCGCCGGCCTACCTGGTTCACTTTCCAGCCTCGGCGCTCGCAGCGCCGTGGAACCTGAATGTGGGGAGCGAAATCGATTGGTCCGGCGTCGGCGTGACGGGAGTCTGCCGCGCCCTCGAGTTTCACTCGCTATCGGGCAGCGTGGTTTCGGTAACAGCCGTAGTGGTGTTGATCACGCGCGAATGAGGTAAGCCCGCCCTGCGCTGTGGCGCAGATCCGACCCATCACCAGCGGATCGCTCCACTTCGGTTGAGATGAAGCCGCCGGTGTGTGTGTGTACCGTAACGGGTACGCCAACCGGCCGGCGCCGCCGCCGTTTTCGGGCGCCGCAATGCCGCCGATTTTGTATCTCCAACCACAAGCAAACATGATAGAAACCATCACGACACATCTCTTCGATCTTCTTGAGGCCGACGCTCAGCTCATCGCGGGCGGCAGCGCCTGGCCGGCGGGATTTGCCGGCGTCCGCCGGATTGCCAATGGTGATGCCGCCACTGCCGGATGTGTGAACCTCTTTGATCACGTGGAGGATGCCGACTCCAACACTGCCCGTCCGGCCATCTATTGCGGCGCGAAAGCTCTTGAACTGGAAGACCGGTTGGAGAGCTGGTCGCAGAGCAGTCCGGTCGGGCGTACCGAGTACCGCCTCCTCACGATCCCGCTGATGCTTGTTTGCGCGGCTTCAGGATATCTGGATGCAAAACGCCAGCGCAATCAGCTGCTGGCAAACGTCCGTTCCATCATGATGGCCCATATGGTGGAACCGGGCTACTGGTTCGAGCAGACGGCGCCCGGTGCGGCGGCCGGCGGCGATTCGCGGGAAGTGCTGACCAGCAGCGCGGCCGGTGGCGGGGCAGCAGAGTCCGGCGCTGCATACCCTCTGGTTATCCGATACTCAATTCGGGCCGATAGCCCCGCATAGCCCATCCCCTCCATGGCGGTTTGGGCCGGCAGGCATGCCGGATAGATGCTGCAGCCGGGCAGCCCGTCATGGGCGGCGAGCTGCCGATTCCGGGTCACCGATCTCCCTGGCGACCACGGTTTAGCGAACGGCGCAAGCGGCGCTCAACGGGAACCAATCGGTGGGGTTGGCCGTCAACAAGTGGATGGCGGATCCGCAACCGCCATGGCCGAGCCGCCGTCGGCTCGGCGCCAACCACCCGCGGCGAACTAGCCCGCCGCCTCGTGCAGCGCCTTCCGTCTTTCAGGCTTGCAAGGGAGAAGAAGCGTGAAACCTGCGACACGATTCCGGGCCATCCGATGGCCGATCGCCACGGCTGCAGCCGTTCTAAGCGTCTCTGCAGTTGTTATCGCTTTGCACCGCGCGCCCGTGCGCGACAATGGGCCGGCGTTGGCCAGCCAGAACCCAAATCCAGGCGCCGACACGCAAGGGCCGGTGCGAATGGCACGATTCTCTAACAACGTCGGAGCCGTGATGTTCCGCCCGTCCTCCACCAATCTGTGGGCCACAGCTACCATCAATCAGCCGCTCCGGCAGGGCGCGAGCATCTACCTGCAGCGCGGCGCCGATTCGGAGGTTCAGTTCGATGACGGCGCCGCGATGCGCCTGGGATACCAGGCTGCGGTAACGCTGCAGACCATGTACAGCGACTCGCAGGGCGAGTTTACGGAGCTGCGTCTCACCACAGGCGCCATGACGCTTCATCTGCGGCATGGCAATTCGATCTACCAGGTAGACACGCCGTTCGCTTCGGTGCGAGCCGATGGTCCGGCGGACTTTCGTGTTGGAGTGGGCGCCGCATTGACGGTATCCGACTATGCGGGCCGCGCGCAGGTTCAGTCCTCCGGCGGGAACCGCTGGGTCGATGCGGGTCAATCGGTGCGGTTGGGCGGCGCCGGCGCTGCGATCTCGCTGCAGTCCCGGCCTCGCAGCGACTCGTTCGATCACTGGTGCCGGCACAGAGACACCGTGCTCTATGGTGATCCGACCTCTGAACGTGTGCTGCCTTCCGACATTGCGCTGGTTTGCGGCAATCTGACGGATTATGGCAACTGGTACCACGACCCCAACTACGGCTCGGTCTGGCGGCCCATCGAACCGATCGGCTGGCGGCCGTACCACTCGGGACGCTGGGTATGGGTGGCGCCGGTCGGTTGGACCTGGGTAGCCACTGAGCCGTGGGGCTGGGCGCCGTACCATTACGGATCCTGGGCATACGAAGAGGGCGCATGGGAGTGGATTCCCGGTCCTGTGTACCAGTACTGGTCTCCCGCCGTGGTCAGCCTGAGCTACTACAGCGGCGGATACGCCTGGTGTCCGCTGGGCCCGTCCGAAGTTCGTTACCCCGCCGCCTTCAGTATCGGATTTAGTTCCGGCAACTGGGCGGTCGACTTCTCAATCGGCGGCGCCGGCAACTACTATCCGTACGGCGGTGGGGCCTACTACACCGGCGATCCATGGAATACCGGCTATGTAAACCGCGTCACCAATATCAGTATCACCAACATCTACAACAGCCGTGCTGTTGCTGGCGCGTGGTACAACGGCGGTGTTTACCAGGGTGGCAGCGTGCCGACGGCTGGTTTCAACAGCGCGTACAACGGCCGGTTTATCCCACAGAATGCGCGCTTTGCCGCCGGCGCGACTTTTGCCTCGGCAGCGGCATTCGGGGGTCGCGGTGTATACCGCGGTCTAAACGCCGGAAACGTAGCGCCGTTCAGCCAGGGCCGCATTATCGGAGCGCCACGCGCCGGATTCCAGCCGGTTTCGGGTCCGCGCGGCGGAGCTACGCTGGCATCGTTCTCGGCTTCACGTCGAACGTTTGCCAGTTCACGGCCGTCGATGGTGCTGTCGCGCGGTGTCTACCGTGCAGCGCTGCCCTCTTCGGTAGCTGCGCTGTCGTCGCACCGTTATGCCGGCTCAATCCGCACCCTGCCGGCTCGCGTCGCATTCGGGCGCGCGCCAGGCCGGATAGTTGGTCGAACGGGCCGCACGCCTGGATTCGCTGGAACCGCGCGGAGTCCCGGGATGCCGGCGTTCGGGCGGAACGCCCGGCCGATGGGCTTTGGCGCGCGCCGCGCCGCGCCCGGCCATCCCGGTGTGCCGGCAAACGTGGCCGCGGCCCGCAGAAGCATGGGGTTTGGTGGTAACAGGGGCCGCGCCCCGGCATCGCATGCGTTCGGGAGGTTCGCACGGCCGGCGCCCGGCTCGCATGCGGGCAACCGGCCCGGTGTCGGCCGCAGGGCCAACCCGGCCGGCTTCGGTGCAAGGCGCGCTCCGGCAGCGGTCGGCGCCGCACGCCGGACTTTCGCCGGCGGGCGCCGCCCACAGTACCGGGCGCCATCGCGGCCTCAGTATCGCCGGCCATCGCAGCCTCGGTACCGGGCGCCATCGCGACCTCAGTACCGGCCGCAGTATCGGCGGCCTTCGCGACCTCAGTACCGGCCGCAGTATCGGCGGCCATCGCGACCTCAGTACCGGCCGTCGCGGCCTCAGTACCGCGCGCCGTCGCGGCCTCAGTTCCGGCCGTCGCGGCCCCAGTACCGCGCGCCATCGCGGCCTCAGTACCGGCCGTCCCGGCCTCAATACCGGGCGCCATCGCGGCCTCAGTACCGCCCGCCATCGCGGCCACAGAAGCACCGCTAGGCGGCAGCGGGATCGGGTAAGCCGAGCCTGCAAACGGGCCGGAGCATGCAGCTCCGGCCCGTTTGCATTGCAGCGTTTGATGTGCGCCGTAGATCGAAAGGAGCGCAGATTCCGATCAATCCGGCGCGCCCTCCGTAGTATTGGCTTGCAGACACGGTGGAGCGATCCGCCGGATCCAGCGAGTAAGCTGCCCGGCCGCGCCACCGCCGGCATTCCGGCATCGCACAGCGGTGCAGTCCGCGCCGTGTCATGGTCGCGCGGCGTCACGGTACTCCCTGTGAATCGTCTCATAATTCGCGGCGTAAGCCGCGCTCAACGGGAACCAATCGGCTCGCGTAGCAGTCAGGAACATACGTGGCGGATCCGCAGCCGCCTCGTACAGCGCCTTCCGACTTTCAAGCCTGCAAGGGAGACGAAGCGTGAAACTTCCAACAAGAATCCAGGCCATCCGATGGCCACTTACCACCGCTGCGGTCCTTCTGTCTATCTCGGCAGCTGTTCTCGCTTTACACCGGTCACCAGCGCGCGATAATGGACCTGCGCTGGCCGACCAGAACGCCTATTCCGGCGCCGACACGCAAGGGCCGGTGCGAATGGCGCGATTCTCCGATAACCGCGGAGAGGTGATGTTCCGCCCGGCTTCCACCAATCTGTGGGCCGCGGCCAGTGTGAACCAGCCGCTCCGACAGGGCGCCAGCATCTATCTGCAGCCTGGCGCGGACTCGGAGGTTCAGTTCGATGACGGCGCCGCGATGCGCCTGGGCTATCAGGCTGCGGTAACTCTGCAGACCATGTACAGCGACTCGCAGGGCGAGTTCACCGAGATCCGGCTCACCACCGGCGCCATGACCCTGCATTTGCGCCATGGCAGTTCGATCTACCAGGTGGATACCCCGTTTGCGTCCGTACGGGCAGATGGCCCTGCGGAGTTTCGCGTCGGCGTGGGAGCGGCGTTGACGGTCGCCGACTATGCCGGTCGGGCGCAGGTTCAATCCTCCAGCGGCAGCCGTTGGGTGGATCCGGGCCAGACGGTTCGACTGGGTGACTCCAGTGCTCCAATCGCGGTGCAATCGCCGCGCCGCAGCGACTCATTTGACCGCTGGTGCAGCCACAGAGACAACGTGCTCTATGGCGATCAGATTTCTACACGGGTGCTTCCGTCCGACATCGCGCTGGTAAGCGGCAACCTGTCGGATTATGGCAGCTGGTACAACGACCCGAGCTACGGTTCCGTGTGGCGGCCCACCGAGCCGGTCGGCTGGCGGCCGTATCACTCGGGGCGCTGGGTGTGGGTGGCGCCGATCGGCTGGATGTGGGTGGCCTATGAGCCGTGGGGCTGGGCGCCCTATCACTACGGATCGTGGGCCTACGTGGACAGCGCCTGGGAGTGGATTCCCGGGCCCGCCTGCCAGTATTGGTCTCCCGCCGTGGTCAGCCTGAGCTACTACAATGGTGGGTACGCGTGGTGCCCGCTCGGCCCTTCAGAGGTTCGCTACCCGGCTGCCTTCGACATCGGATTTGGTTCCGGCAACTGGTGGCTCAACTTCTCGATTGGTGGCGCCTGCAACTACTACCCATCGGGGTATGGAGACTACTACTCCGGTGATCCGTGGAATACCGGTTACGTAAACCGCGTCACCAATATCAACATCACCAACATCTACAATAACGGTGCTGTTGCAGGCGCGTGGTACAACGGCGCCTACACCGGCGGTTACCAGCCCGGCTATCAGGGCGGCTACCTGCCATCTGCGGGTATCAACACGGCGTTTGGCGGCAGCTTCATACCGCAGAATGCGCGCTTTGCTGCCGGCGCCACGTTTGCCACCGCAGCCGCATTCGGCGGGCGTGGCGTTTACCGCGGCCTGAATGCGGGGAACGTAACGCCGTTTACCCGCGGCCGTATCATGGGCGCGCCACGCTCCGGGTTCCAGCCGCTTTCGGGCCCTCGCGGCGGAGCTACCCTGGCCTCCTTCTCGGCTTCTCGCCGGGCGTGGTCCAGCTCACGGCCCTCGATGGTACTCTCGCGCGGCGTGTACCGCGCAGCGCTGCCCGCTCCTGTAGCGGCGCTGTCGTCACACCGATATGCCGGCTCCATCCGCACGCTGGCAACTCGCACGGCATTCGGGCAGACGGCCCGGCCATCCGCCTTTGGCGGTTTCGGCGGGCGGGCGTCGAGTCTCGGATCCGGAGCCGCAGGTCGCAACGCGGGGTTCGCAGGAACATCCCGGATAGCGGGGATGCCCGCATTTGGGCGGAGCGCCCAGGCGATGGGCTTTGGCGCCCGCAGCGGAGCGTCACGCAACTCCGGCGTGCCGGCAAACGTGTTCGCAGCGCGTAGGAGCATGGGTTTTTCCGGCTACCGGGGCGGAACTCCGGCGACCGCGCATGGGTTCAATTCGTTCACCCGGCCATCCGGCGGTATCGGCCGCGGAGTGTCACGCAATTCCGGAATGCCGGCAAACGTGTTCGCAGCGCGTAGGAGCATGGGTTTTTCCGGCTACCGAGGCGGAACTCCCGCGACCGCGCATGGGTTCGGTTCGTTCACCCGGCCGTCCGGCGGCATTGGCCGCGGAGCGCCTTCCTCGGCATTCGCGGCGCGGCGAAGCATGGGATTCAGCGGCAGTTCGCATGCGGCAGGCCGACCGGCGTTCGGGCGATCCGGCAACCTGACGGGCTTCGGTACACGCCGCGCACCGGCGAACGTCGGTGCGGCACGCCGGAGCTTCGGCCGCGCGCCGCAGCAGTTCCGGCAGCAGTTCCGGCAGCAGTACCGCGCACCGCAGCAGTTCCGGCAGCAGTACCGCGCACCGCAGCAGTTCCGGCAGCAGTACCGCGCACCGCAGCAGTTCCGGCAGCAGTACCGCGCGCCGCAGCAGTTCCGGCAGCAGTACCGCGCGCCGCAGCAGTTCCGGCAGCAGTACCGCGCGCCGCAGCAGT
>JAGWMJ010000018.1 GCA_028871815.1 Armatimonadota bacterium
GTTATCGACAGCCAACTGGTCCCAGAGTTCGTAGTTCTAGTGACGACCTGGCTGAACGTGATGCCGTCGACCGTCCGGGGACGTGACGTGCGAGTGACTGTGGCCAGGCCGGCTCCGCCGCCGCATCCCGAGCCGACCAGGGTGGCTGCAAAGATCGCAGCCGCAAGATAGGCGCTCTTCATGGCATTCTTTCCTTCTGGGGGATGAATGGGGGCGTGTCGGTACCCGAAATAGAACGGATAGATGATGGCCGGCGCGAACTGGTGAGGTCCGGGGCAACGCCGTACACGCATTCCCGCCAGAATGACGACGCTGGAACTTGGAACCGAGCGGAAATGCGGGATTCCGAACAGCAGCACGCACAGGTGGGTCAACGCAAGCTGATTAAACGGCCAAGTCGGACAGGCCGCGTCGCGTTGCGCGGCTGCCTGAAGTGTTCCGGTTCATCGGCGCTGCTCCGTTGAATCCCAATTTCGGCCCTTCGATACCGGTCTACCACAAATACCGCCGGTTGGCAACGCCGCGCCGTCGCTGCGCCTGCGGGCTCGAAGAAGGAATCGCCCCAACGACGCGCGAATACACCGCAAATCACCAGGCGTGGCGCCATCTTTGGCTGCTGCGACGCCACGAACGGGGCCACTCTTGCCGGCCCGGAAAGGACGACGCGATGAATGCAGGAACCTACATTGGTCAACGGAGTCGAGGCTGGGTGCGCTGGCTCGCCACTGCCTCAACTGCTGCCGTTTTGACCGCCGTCACCGTGGCTGCGCAGGCGCAATGGGAGCGCACCATTGCGGATCCGCTTGTGGCGAATGGTGCGACGAGCTGCCAGGCGCTCGTGGTGGATGGCAGCGGCAACGTGGATGTTCTAATCAACCTGGCGGGCGCCACCTCAGCACAGAATACGTTTGAAGTGGTGCAGTTCAATCAGGCCGGGGTGCGGCAGTGGGCGCAGCTTGGCCCGGCAAACTGCTTTGGGCAGTCGCTGGCGATCAGGCCGCAGGGCGACATCTTTGTCAGTGCAAACTCAACGTCGCCATTTCCTGGCGAGACGCTCCTGGCACATCTCGCGTCCAATGGGGCTTACCTCTTCTTGCGCGCGTACCTTGATTCGAAGATGCCATTCAATGCCTCCAGTAACTTTTCTGGTAACAATCTGGCCGTGGACTCATCCGGCAACGTGTCTATAGCCATGACTGGCCTGTTTGTTGCGTTCTTGCCGCAGGTTACCGACGTACAGGTTGCGGAAGTGCTGAAGGTGAATCAGGTTGGCTCACCAATGTGGGTTGGCGAGTACTGGGGCGGTACGGGCACCGGCGCAACGATCTCGGCAATGGGCACCGACAGTTCCGGCGACGTCCTGTTCGAAGGAACCTTGCAGAATTCAACCGAGATCACGGGCATGTTTGCGGCCGGCAACGGTAGTCTGGTGTGGTTACGCCAGTTTAAGGTCCCTGGACAGTCTTTCGGTGATGGCCGCAGTATCACTGTGGATGCCAACTCCAAGTTAGCGTATACCGTGGGGTCAACCACCAACGGCGCGGAGACCGCCGTCGGCACAACCCTTCAGAAATTCGATACAAATGGCGATGTACTGGAGCAGCGTGTGCTGGCGAACGGGTCCTTTACGGATTCTACCTACACGCAAATAGCCTTCGGCGCCAGTGATACGATCTGGATAGGCGGTGTTTCCAACTTGCGTCCTGGAGTCGCTCAGTTTGACGCCAATGATAACTTCGCATGGATCAGCCAGTATGCGGTACCAGCATCTTTCCCGCAGACGACCGGTGTGGAGCAATTGGTGGTAACCAAGAGCGGCAATTCGATCTTCAAGGGATCCATGACGGGCACCGGTACCAACGCAACGAGTTACATGTTCCTGATAAAGGTGGGCCCCACGGGCGCCAGGTTAAGCGCCAACTTCCTCAAAGCGCCCCCGGGATTCTTTTTAGGCGCCAGCGGTGGAGGCGGTCTTGCATCGGACATCTCTGGCCATGAGGACTTTGCGACGAACGAGGAGAACATGAGCGGCCTCCAAAGCACCGAACGGGGCATGGTGGGTCAGTATCCGTAGGCTGTGCTGTGGTTCAACGGGGATAGGGCGAGGCGCGCCGGCGGCACGTCGATGAGTCGTCACCACGACGGTGGTTACTCTGGCGTGCCGTTACCCCGTTGAACGCAGGCGCCGCTCAATAGCCTCGGCATCATAAACGCAGCCGCCCCACACGCCGCCGCTGGCCCTCTGCAGCGCTGCCCAGAGTCGTGTGGCCTCCGGCAGGTCCGGGTCGGGCGCCATGGCGGCATGTGGATCACGGAGCGCCAACTGCGTTGCTCCCCAGTCGGCGCCATGCGTCACACCATTGGCGCCGACCAGGTTCAACCGGCCATCCAGGCTCGTCAGGTCCAGGTCTATTTCAATCACGTCGTCATCCTGCAGTCGGCCGATTGGACCTCCGGCCAGCCCTTCCGGACTGACGTGCCCGATGCACGCTCCTGTGCTGACGCCCGAGAAACGCGCATCGGTAATCACGGCAACGCGCCAGCCCCAGTCCAGATAGCGCAAGGCCGAGGTCACCTGGTAGATCTCTTCCATGCCGCAGCCCATTGGCCCACGCCCAATGAGAGTCACCACGTCGCCCGGCCGGATCGGCTCTGCCGCGCCGGTCGCCTTGATCGCGGCGACTGCGTCGCGCTCCGTTACAAAAACGCGAGCGCGGCCGGTGATGCGATACCGGTTTCCGTTGACCAACGCCCGCGAATCGATCGCGGTGCTTTTGATCACGGCTCCCTCCGGCGCCAGATTGCCCGTTGGGAAGCAAAGTGTCGGCGTCAGGCCAAGCTGGCGCGCCGCTGCGGGACTCATAATGACCCGGTCAGCCCGCACCCCGTCGGCATCCAGCAGCCGCTGTTTCAGGCAAGCCCGCCGCTCCGAGCGCTCCCACCGCTCAATGCGCTGCCGCAGCGTATTACCCTCAACCGTCAGGCATTCCAGATTCAGAAGCCCGGTATCTTTTAACGCGAGCATCACTTCAGGCACCCCGCCTGCCAGGTAGACCTGCACCGTCGGATGGCCTACCGGTCCGTTCGGCAGCGCGTCCACGATCCTCGGGGTCATGCGGTTGACCTCACGCCAGTCGTCGACGCTCGGCCTGGTAAGCCCCGCGCAGAACGCGATTGCCGTCAGGTGCAGCAGGAGATTGGTGGATCCGCCAAACGCAGCGTGGATCACCATCGCGTTCCGAATCGCTGCCGGGGTTATCACATCGCACAGCCGCAGCCCGCGTTTCTCCATCGCCACCACGGCTTCGGCCGTCCGGCGCGCAGTATCGTGCCAGATCGGCTGGCCGCTCGGCGCCAGCGCAGCATGGCAAACCGTGATGCCAAGCGCCTCGGCCACCACCTGCGCCGTGGCGGCCGTACCCAGGAACTGGCAGCCACCGCCCGGAGTGGCGCACGTACGGCAGCCGATCTCTGAGGCCTCTTCTACCGTGAGCATCCCGTGGGCGAAGCGCGCGCCGATGGTCTGCGCCTTGCCGGCGTCTTCACCATCTTCGGCCGGCAGCGTCACGCCGCCGGGAATGAGCGCGCCGGCCAGAGATCCGGCTTCGGCAAGGGCCATCATCATCGCCGGCAGCCCTTTGTCGCACGTGGCGATTCCGATAACACCGCGGCGCTTCGGCAGGCTCCGGATGAGACGCCCGAAGACCGATACGGCATCGTTCCGGTAGGCCAGGCTGTCCATCATCCCTGCTGTGCCCTGCGTGCGACCGTCACAAGGGCCCGAGCAGAAGGCCGCATACGGAATACAGCGCAGCTGCCACAGAACGCGCGCTGCGGTCTCCATCAAGAGCCCAACCTCCCAGTGGCCCGTATGGTAGCCAAGCGCCAGTGGCGCTCCATCTGGCCGGCGGATGCCGCCCTGTGTGCTCAGCAGCAGGAACTCCGGAAGGCCGAGCGACTGTGGCGGCAGCCCCATGCCCACATCCTGGCTCCAGCCAAACAGGTTGCCGCTCGGCTCATGGCGGAGCATCTCCGCGGTAAGCGGGAGCGCGCCCACAGGGCCGGTGGCGCGCGTTTGCACGTCGTAGATCGATGCGCGTTGCGTCATGAGTGGGTCCGACCGTGCTCAACACAAACCGCACTGCCGGCGGCAGCCTCAGGGTTCACCGTCAGAGCCATTCAGCAGCCGAAGGAGCGCGGAGTCGTCACCTACGGCGGATACAGCCGGCCGGAGCAGGGTGTGGGCGCCACGCTGCCGCTCTACGCGTGCCGCGATGGTACTGATCGCGGTTTGTACCGCGTGACTCAAAGCTGTCGATCGGCGCACGCGCCGGTCGCGGGCGAGTCGCTCCAACGCGGACATCGAGGTGGCGTCACCGACGTATGACAGAGCCCGTAACACGCAAAGCCTTGCGGTCTCATCCATTGCCGGTCGATCATCGCCGAACGAAGCGGCAAGGTGAGCCAGGGATTGGAGGGCTGACGAGGAGATGCTTCCCGCATATTCGGTGTTGATCGTGGCAAGGGAAGGAAGAAGTGCATCAAGCGCGCTTCTTCCGATAATCCCGGAGCTTACCTCGGTCAGCGCTGCCAGCGTATCGACATTCGCTGCGTCCGGCTGACGGCGCAGGGCATGGATCGCCGCCGCGCGAACTCGGGATCGATGTGTCCGCCCCGCACACCAGGTTGATAATGCTGCGGTCCCGATTACAGCGAGGAACGCCGCGAAGGCCTCAGGGAAGACATCCACAACATGAAACCAGTACAGCACTCCGACCGCCGCAACCGCCACGAACCATGACTCACTGCACGCCCGCCGTATGGCGGCCCAGCAGGAGATGGACCGGCGATACGCTGCAGCCTGACGCAGCATCGCCAAAGCTGCCCGTCGCTCGTCGCCGGCCAGCGTCAATCTGCCGAGTGACCACGCCGCCACACGCTGCTGCTTCCAACTGTATTCCGATGGCCTCAGCAGCGCCTGAAGTAGGGGCCGGATGTCGGCATTTGAAACCGCTTGTTGACTCAGGATTCGACGCGCCAGTTTGCGGATCGGGTCCGACTTCGAAAGCGACTTCAGCACGCTGGTGAGGTCGTCTGCTTCTTCAATCTGCAAATCGATGTAGTGCGAGACGTGCGCCTGGTCCAGCGCATCGCCGTCGGGCTCCGATGGCTCCGTCACATCGGTGAGATCGCCGTCCACCGGTGCCACTTCCGTGTGGTCTCGTTCAGATTGCGGCTCGATGGAATGCACCTCGATGGTTAAGCTACGCGCGCTTTACAGCGCCACTCGAATGCCAACCTCGGCTACAGGCCGGCCGGCGCCGGTAAAGAGGAGAGCGGCCTCGCCGGTGAGTGCGGATGAGATGCGTGTGCCAACAAGCATCTTCGCCCCTAGCGCCAGTCGTCCGCTGTTGACATACGGTCCGGCGCCAACCCCCACGTACGAGCGATGCGAATTCCCGATATCGACTACCTGATCGAGAGATAGAGCCAGCACCGAGCCCGGAAGCCCCACAAAGCTGGCAGAACTGAAGGGGATTATAGCGTCGAAATCGATACGAGTCCTCCAGGCTGGCGCCAGGTGCGCGCCGGTCAAAGTAACATCGAAACCGCCGGCAAAAGCAACGCGGCGGCCGAATCCCATACCCAGGCGAAGATGGGCATAGCCATCCCACGACGGCGTTCCGCTCTCCAGGTGGTAGACGGGCGCAATCGCGTCTGGTTTCGTACCCGCACCATCCACCCCTACAGCAAACGCCGGTGTTGACGATGCCAGGAGTGTTACTGCGATCATAGCCATACGCCTGATGGTTTTCAGAGTACCTCTCCTCATTTGAACTCGAAGGACGGGCTGTTCCCGGAATCTGCCGCAGGCTCAGCCGGCCGCATCAGCTCCTGCGGCTGCACGGGCGCTCCCGCGGCTGCGCGAACCAGCGTGTGAGCATTGGATGGAGCCTGTCCCGCGCGCAGAAGCGTGCCATACGACTGCTCCTCATTGCGCCTGCTCAGAAGCACGGCCAGCGCGGTCTCGGCGGCAGCGGCTACCTCCGCATCGGGACGCGACTTGAGCACACGCTCAACTTCCGGCACGGCTCTGCCATCGCCAAACAGCGTCAGCGCATTCAGCACCGGTATTTGAGCCGGCGACTTGCGTATGTGCAGCAGCCGGATGAGTCCAGGTACGGTGGTCGGTGGCGCGGCGGCGTAGTAGTGTTCTTCAGCGCGCTCCATTTGGAACTTCAGCGCCCACCACGCTTCCACCCTTTGCTGCCGTCGCGTGTTCATGTAGCCTTTCAGTAAAGCATCCAGGGCAATAGGCGACGGGCGCCGGCAGGCCGCCGCTCGCGCGCCGGTGCGCACGCGGCTCACGCGTTTTCGTACCACGCATTCAGTAATGAATAGGGCCGGCACCGTGGCAAGTACCGAAAGCAAAACGGTGACTCCAAGGAGTACGCCCACAAAGTCTGCCGGACTCAGGCCCCGCATCGAGAGCGTCGCTATTGTCGCGCCTGCCAAACCCAACCCGACCGAGTAACGAACGACCAGCCCAGGGTCGTCTCGGTCATCCGGCATCGCGGCCAGCGCGCAAACCGATGAATACAGTGGTTCATGAGAGAGTGAGCCTTCCGGTTGAAGCTCCAACGCCGCGGCGATGGCCCGCAACTCACGCTCGTTTGCTGATCGTGGGCGCCTCAGAAACCGCGTAGCAGCAGCCAGTGTTGCAGGGTCACACTCAACACCGGCCCTCGCCGATTCCAACAAAACGGCGGAGGCCGAGTCACGGTGCAGTCGGCGCTGCAGCCCGGCGAGCCTTCGCTCGCGCGATTCCTCCAGTGGATTATCGATTGCTGAGGCAGCTGCGCCGTTTGCTTGCGCCTCCGGCATCGGTGTCCGCGAGTCTTGATTACGGTTCTCGTCCATCACCTGCCGCCGATCTCAATGGGTTCGGAGGTGATGAGTTTAGCGCAAACTTACCGAGATGTATACCGTGCGCTGCCTGACCTTATGGTACGTTCCTGACCGCGTCGTGGAGAAACCCACGGAGCATGCCGCCGTGGGCAAGAAGCAGTGCGGTGGCAACCAGAATTGAGAACTGCAGCGCAAGCTTTAAGATGCCGTTGCGCTTGTCAATCCGGTTCGGCATCATTGCCAATACGCCGCCGAGAGCTGTAGCGCCCAGATCCAAAACCGCACCAAACACGTAAAGATGCAGCCCGATCGACGCCACCCAAACCACCGCCGTACTGCCCCACATCAACCAGATCAGACGTGGATTCGAACCGCGGAGATTGAGTGGCAGCCTTAGCCGCGATACGGCAGTGGCTACCGCGGGCTGGGGCAGGTTGAGGCGCGGAACCGCAGGCGCAACCGGAACGGGCGCTTCGCTAACGCCATCGGTCGGCGCGTTGGTGTTAGTGGTCATGCAATATCAAAGGCCCGTCCACGCTTCCGCCGCCTACTCTGTTATTGCCGATTCGCCGCTCCTCCGTGCAGTTCCTTCAGCCGCGCTGACAGCCGCATCGCTTTCGATCACGTTGATCTCGCCATCCTCCTCCAGCACGGCATACGCTACCGTCGCCAGGTCATCGCACTCGCGTTCGCGGATCGCCTGAAGCACATCATCAATCGTAAGGCCGGTGCGCTTCAGGTTCTCTTCAACCGGCTGTCCATCGCGCACCAGTACGACCGCGCCTGCAGATACCAGCCGTCGAGCGGCCGGATAACGCAGCGCCAGTACGGCAATAATGCGGTTGGCTATTAGAAGGGTGGCGGCACACTCAAGGCCCGCCGGGAGCGACACATCGCCGTGTACCATCGCCGTTTCAACAGCGCTGCCCAGAACCAGGATCACCGCAAGGTCTACGGCGCCGAGTTGCGCCGTGATGGAGCGGCCCAAAACGCGAATCAAGCCGATCAGCACCGCGTAGATAACCAGCGTGCTGCCGACAACCGTTAATAGCTCATTGATTGAGCCGGCAATCACCAGGGCTCTCCTCTATCGGAACTCAACGCCAATCTGCATCATCGTGGCAGCTGTTATCGCCGCCGCGAATATGCTGCCCGTTGTTTCACAATGATAGCTGTCCAACGGTTTCTCCGGTCCGGAGGCGCTTATGCTGCATGAATGGCTGGCTCTGGTCTTCTCACATCCCTCAGCGCGTGGTTCCCTGGTCATCGCGGGCAAAACCAGCCTGATCTATCTGTTCCTTATCATCGGCTTGCGCCTTCTGGGAAAGCGTGAACTGGGCCAGATGACCATTTACGACCTTGTCCTGATCATCATTCTGGCCAATGCCGTTCAAAATGCCATGGTCGGCTCCGACACCTCGCTGGCCGGCGGTATCGTGGCGGCTGGTACGCTGCTGCTCTTGAACCGCGCGCTCGCGGCTTTGATTATACGCTCAGCTCGTGTACAGGCGGTTATGGTCGGCGGCCCACGGCTGATCGTGCACAACGGCAAGATGCTTCGCGACCGGATGGCGAAGGAGGGAATATCCCAGGAACAGGTCATGGCGGCCCTGCGCGAACATGGCATCAACGATATCTCGATGGTTCAAATGGCGGTTCTTGAGGTCGACGGCACCATCAGCGTGGTTCCGTCGGCAGCTGGAACGTTCCGGACGCGGCATCACTTCAGGGCGATGCGAATTGGCTGATGCAGCCGCTTGGCCGGAATTGGGAGGTCGTGCGGGATGACGCTGCCGTTTATCGTGTACCTCTCGGCGATAGCCGTCCGCACATTCATCATTCTCGTGGTGGTGGTGCTGGGCTTTCGCCTGCTAGGCAAAGGTGAACTCGGCCAGATGAACGTCTACGACCTTGCCATGGTGATGGCCGTGGCGAACGCCGTGCAGAACGCTATGACGAATGGCAGCGGCAACCTGACGGTGGGAATCACTTCGGCCACGGTTCTCATCACCGTTGGCTGGCTGACTGCCCGCCTTCTGTTCAGGCGCGGCAGCTTGCGACGTAGAGTTATCGGCGTGCCGACCGTGTTGGTGAGCCACGGGCGCATCTACCATCAGCGGCTGGCGCGCGAGCATATTCCTGAAGAGGAGCTTCGCTCGGCGCTGCGGCAGCATGGCATCCTCACAGCGCAACAGGCGCGCCTCGTGGTGCTGGAGGTAGACGGCGCGCTCAGCGTTATTCCTGAGAAACGCGGCAAAGATTCCGGCGCTTCCACGATCGAGGACAAGGATCTTTAGGCCGCGCGTGCCCACTTACAGGTGCGCAGCGGAGGTCGGCGCAAAACGAGTATCCGTGCGCGCCGGATTTCGCCATCCATTCGCGGCAGCGGTGGTGTATATTACACAACTGCTGGTCGTACGGTGTCTTACAAGTTGTCGCGCAGATTGGCGCAAACATGACCGGGTGCCCAGGCGGTAGGCCTTGCTCCGTTTACATGGAACCGCCTTGACGTGGATCTACATAGGAGCCAATCCCTTAAATGCATCACTTCATTCGCTACCGCCTCTTTTCCAGCGCGGCAGCCGTTACGCTGGCGGCGTGGGTTATGAGCGCGGCATCTGCCGATGTTCGGGTAGCTGTACCGTCTATTGGGTCCCAAAGCAACTTTCCTTCTGCGGCAGCTGCCACACCCAGCCCGGCGACGCTGTTGCATGTAACCATTGCGTTGAACTCCGCCGCCTCCGCCAACATCGACAAGATGGTGGCCGAGCAGTATGACCCACAATCCAGCCTGTACCACCACTGGCTGACGCCGCGGCAGTTCGGCGCCATGTTCGGCGCGCCGGCCGACACGATCTCAACGGTAACGCGGTTTTTGGCCGGTTCCGGCTTCAAAAACATAGCGGTTACCGCAAACCGCCTGTTCGTAACGGGCCAGACCACGGTGGCCGGAGCCGAAGCGGCGTTCCACATCCAGATCACCGGCCGCAGCCGTGGCACCGTAAAGGCGGGCGATGGCAACCCACACGATAACAGGGACTACTTCTACGCGCCCGACCGGCAGGTGACCGTGCCCGCTTCTGTTGCGCCGTGCGTGCACGATATCAGCGGGCTGAGTACCTTCGTGCGCATGGTCGCGCAGCAAAACGGCGTCCAGATGCCTGTAGCGATAACACCGCCGACTGGGGGTACGCCGTCTCCTTTCGCGGGTCCGCTGGCCCCTGCAGACGTGACCCAAGTTTACGAACTCACCGCCTTTCAAACAGCCGGAACCTTCGGCTCCGGCCAGACTGTGGGCATCTTCTCTCCTACCGAAATGACCATCGGCGACGTAAGCTACTTTGCGACGTACTACGGCGTGCCGGCGGGCTATACGCTGGAGGAGACGAAAGTGGACGGCGGTGCAACCGATTTCAACGGGCAACTGGAAGCCTGCCTCGATGGCGAGGTGATCGTCGGTCAGGACCAGCGCTCCACAATAAACTACTACGAAAGCCCGAACAACGGCAGCCTGGATGTATGGAACCAGATCGCCACCGACGATCCCGGCGTGATCTCCGACAGCTGGAGTTTCGATGAAGCCGCCGTCTATGGCTCGAGCGGCGGACCCGCATATATCGCCAGCTTTCATACCATCCTCGCCCAACTCGCATCGCAGGGCGAGGCGCTGTACAACTCCACCGGTGATAACGGCGCGGACAACACGGGTAGTGGCGCATTCTCTATCGGTTACCCTGGCGCCGACCCCGATTGCACAGCCGTGGGTGGAACCAGCCTCACGGGGCAGATCAATGGCGCCTGGGCTTCGGAAGAGGCTTGGGATAGCTCCGGTGGTGGACTGAGCGTCGTCTTTCCGATGCCGGCCTGGCAGTACGGTCCCGGCGTGCAGAACAGCTACAGCAACGGAATGCGTCAAACGCCGGACATATCTGCCTGCGCCGACCCAAACTCGCCAGGTTACTGGGTGCGCAGTGCAGGTACCTGGTATCAGGTCGGCGGTACCAGCGCCTCCACACCGCTCTGGGCCAGCGCAAACACGCTGTTCAACGAGGCTGCCAAACAAAAAACCGGCAACCTCAACTCCGCGTTGTACAACATCGGCCGGCAGCTCAACACCTATCCAGATCTGTACGTCTACCACGATATGGTCGCCGGCGACAACGGATACTCCACGACGCCGTTCTGGGACTACGTGAGCGGATGGGGATCAGCCCGCTTTGCCAAGCTCTATGCGGACCTGTATGACCAGATCGACCTGGTACCCTGGGCGCCACCGGCGCCGTGGGCGGGCGTTGTGTCGCTGCATCTCAATCCCGGCGATCCCAGCCAGCCCGCGCAGTTGAACGACAGCACGACCTACCTGATCGCCACAGCCGTGGCCGACATCGATTTTCACGATGCGACGCAGTCCGTGGAGGACGTGCAGATCGACGGCACGGACAACTTCGTGCCGGTCATACCCATTCCGTCCGAGTACTACGTGCCGATCGATGATGCAGTATCGCACCGGTTCAGCGCCGGAACCCACACGATCAAGCTTATCGCCAACGCCAATTACATGGTCCCGGAGTCCAACACCTCCAACAACTCGGCGCAGATCACGGTAAAGATACTGCCCTCCATCAAGTCACTGTACTTCAACAACAGTACCGCGTACAAAGGGGGGACTGTGGTGCCGGCTCGAATCGATCTTACCGCGGCTGCACCGTCCAGCCCCGGTTCGGTCACCATCAGCAGCTCCAACAGCAGTGTGGCCGCGGTTCCAAAGAGTGAGCCCCTGAATACCGGCAAGAATTACAAGCTGTTCAACATCACCACGCGCGTCGTGACCAAAACCTCTTACGCCGTCATCAAGGTGTGGTATGCCGGCACGTTTGCTACGCGCAAAATCACGGTAACGCCATAGGTGGGTTGCGGATCCGGCGGCAGGTGCGGGCGATGCCGGCCTGCCGGCTGTTCGAACCTGGGTTCGCAGCCATTCGGCTGAAGCGTTTAATCGGGGGTTCAAGGGTACACTGCGTTGTCGCGCTGAATGGTCGGCCGACGAGAGCCCGCCAGCTTGTTCGCTTATTTGCACGCCTGGAGTCGCGTCTTACGCAGCCAGCGCGGGGGCCGATCCGCTGAATACTGAACCGGGTGCACCGTCGTACAATGGCACGAACTTGTCAACGGGCGAGGATCCGTACCGCGCGCGGGTACTGGCGCTCGCGCGTTCCGGCCCGGACGGGCTGCTCGCGGAGGCGCCGCCCCTGGTGGCCGACCCGTGGATTGACCCCGGAGCTATTGAACAGCTGGCCTCAGCGGTTCCGATCCCCGCTGCCCTGAGGTTCGAGCATCCATTGCTGGAACGGGTCGTTCGCATCGGTCTGGCTCACATAACCCTGGTACCCGAGAACTCCATGACCGCGGAGGAAACGGTTTCCGCCGTAGATGCGTTGACGCGTTGGGGCATGGTCGCTCCGGCTGAGGCTCTTTTTGGAAGCTGGCTGCGGCGGCACGTTGGACGTCCGGGTTCCGCTCTTCCGGCCCCGTCAACGGCCGGCGCGTACGGACAGCTGCTGACGGCGGCATATCGGCTGATGTCGCGCGGCGGCTCGGCGGTTTGGCTGAGCGCGAACCGTGCCCGCCTCGATCAGTTCGCCACGCAGCTGCAGCGGCTGGTGCACGCCCAGGGTAAGCCTGCGTTGATCCGATCGGCACAGCATGTTGGCAGTTCAACGGTTTCGGGTTTTTGGCTGCACGATAACGCATGGGCCGCGCGAGGCTTGTCGGATTGGGCGCACGTGGTTCGCAACCACCGTGGAGCCATCCCGGCAGCCGAGCGGCTGCGCAGTGACGCCGGCTTTCTGATGCTCCACGTAACCGACGCCGCAAGCAGCGCCTGGAACCGGCGCGAGCCGTTTTGGTGGCTGACGCCGGCAGTGGATGCATTGCCGGTCCTGGCGCCCGACGCAACTCATGGCGGACTTCGCGAGTCTGAGGCAACCTCGCGAACGAACACCACCTATTGGCCGCTTTTGCTCTCCAGCGGTGTACTGTCGCCAGCCCTCATGGCACGCCTGGTTCACGCCAGGTTAAACGGCGGCGGCCAGTTGCTGGGCCTGAGCCGAAGCGGGAACGGCCTGGAAAGTGGTGCGTTTTCCGATTACCTGGACGGACTGTGGCGGCTGGGACTGACCGATGACTATCGCTACAGTTTATGGGGGCACATCTGCTTTATGCAGGCCGAGGGGCACATGACAGCGTACGACGCGGTGACAGAACCTGCGTGCCGACCGGCGGGCGCGTTTTCACTGGTGGCCCAGCTGGCGCCGGTACGCGCTATTGCACGGCTGGCCGCGGGTCGTTATCGGGCTGCTCGATAACGGGCGCAAGCGACGGGGCCCTGCTGGCAGCGAGCTGCAGCAGGGCCCCGGTCGGTACATTCTCGGCGGTGTCTAGCCGGCGCCGGCCAGTGACCCCATCGGGTCCCACGGCTCCAGCTCCACCGGGTCGCTATCCAGTACTTTCAGTACTTTGCTCGACAGGTACTTCCGGTCGATGGCAACCTCATAGAGGTACTCGTCGAACCATTCGTCGGTCATCACCATGTAGCCTTTGTCACCGCCCTTATCGCCCCAGCTGTTCTCGACGCGCCATTTGCGCACCTTACCGGCGTCATCAATGTCGGCGCCCGTGAGAACCATCGCGTGTGACATCGCACTCTGGCTATAGTCCAGCCGCATGGCTTTGTTCATGCCGAAAGGTATGCCGTAAAGGCTCTCGAAGTCGTACAGCTCGGCGTCCATCAAGCCCAGGTCGCGATCGAGCATTTTGCCAACGTCACAGCCGAACCACACCGGCCGCTCATCCTTGATTTGAGCCAGAGCTGCCTTCTTCAACGTGGCGATATCCACGTTCAGGTACCGCACCAGCTGCCCGCCCACCACATTGCCCAGGAACTTGACCGTGTACAGCGTGTTGTACTTTTTGCTCGCCTGCGGGCAGTGGATCAGGCAAACCATGGCGTCCAGATCCACGGGCACATGGCGCTGCATGAACTCCTGCGGTGTGATCATTCCGTCGCGATGAAACGTCTTGTCCTTATCCCGCCACTGCCAGTTGAACGCCTGGGGCGGCTCACCCAGATGTATCACCAACATCCGGTAGATCTCCTGCAGCATCTTCGCCTTCTGCTGTTCCAGCGCTTCTACCCCGGCGCCCTTCTTATGGGCCGCGCGCATATGGGCTGCGTATTCGCGGAGCTTGTAGGTAACCGTGTCGTTCACTGCGCCGGTGCTGCTGCTGCTCTCCGACTCCGGCATGGTCTCCTTGGGAACCAGGCCGTACTTCTTCACCAGGCTTACGAACATATCCCACTGACCGCCGTCCTGGACCGGACCGCCCAGCAGCCATGCGATCAGCCTCGAATCGGTCGGCTCGTCCAGCGTCTTGAGGATGTTCTCCAAAAAGTAGTTGGCTTTCTCGAGCTTGTCCCAGAACATCACATAGTTCTCAGAAAACTCAAACTCTTCCAGGTTCATCTCGGCGGCTGCGGCCATTCGGAAGGAGTTCAAACCGGCAAACATCCAGCACCGCCCGCTGCCGTTCTGGCTGGTGCTCGACCCGGACTTCACCATGTGCGAAAAGGTGTGATTCGTGCGCACAACGGCGGCGCGCCGGGTGATAACGGCACGCAGGCTGGTTTTGGTGATCGAGTTCATCGCGGCGGCGTACCGCGGATCGGACCGGAACGCCTTCTGGAAGGCGGCGATGTCTTCCGGGCACAGTACGCCGCGCAGTTTGCGAGCAGTTTTCAAACCAATCTCCCTTGTGTGTTTTGCTGCGCTTCCGGCTAAGCCCACTTCTCCGTGTGGCTGCCGGACCGCAGAGAGCAGACAGTTACCGGGTCGCGCCGCGTCAGAGCAAGGCGTCCGGTTTTGTTTATATTCTCGCACGCATAACGATTATCCTGCCGCAGTCGGGCCGCCCTGCGTGTTGGGATAGGCCGAGAGGCGTGGGAACTGCACCATCACGTGTTGGCCCCAGATGCGCCGAATCGAGATGCTCGCCATACTGCCCGCGGCGCCATTGACAATTCGCCGAGCCCCGGCCGGCGATACCGATGCCAGCAGATTGCCGTCCACGGCGATCAACTGGTCGCCCTGCTGTACGCCGGCAGTTGCCGCGGGCGACTTCGGAATCACGGTGGCGGCAAAGCACTTGCCGAACCGCATCACCGGCACGATCCCCGTATACCCTTCCGGCGCCTGCATCGAGTTGGCATCGGCACGTCGCTCGAGCAGCAGCAGCCGGTCGCGAAAATCGAACGTTACGCGGAAGCGACTCAGCAGGTCCAGACCGATGGCGCACGGAGTATCGGCTGTGCCGGCCGATACCTCGACCATCGGTTCGCTGAGGCCGCTCAACTCTATGCGCGAGAGCAGCTTGCGTCCTCCGGCAGCGCCAACCGCGGCCTGCTGAGACCGCGTCCATACGCCGGGCCCCTTCAATGCAGCGAATTCGGCCGCCGGTACCCGCGTGAGCGAACTCCCGGTATCTACCAGTGCATTGAGTCGCGCGCCCGCGAGCGGCTGAAGGAGCGTGGTGAACCGATGGGATCGCGGGTCTTCCGACAACGGCAGCACCGCGGCATGTCCGTTCGTGTGGGGAAGGGCGCCGGGTGGATACAGCTCCAGCTTGTGACTCTTGAAATCAATCCGCACCGTATACAGTCTCAGCGCTCCCAAACCGAGGATGCCCGAGATCTGCGGCAGCGTGAGTCCGTTTGGATGCAGGTTGGCTTCCACACCGTACGGCACGCCAATTGGAGTTGCGCCGGCTGGCGTCGTCAATGCCGTTACCATCCCGCGGAGCGGTATCAACGAAGCGTTACCCTTGCGAGCCGCTACAGGCACTTTTCCGGAGGCGGGCAGAATCTGCCGAGCGACCTGCTGATCTAGAGCCAGCGGAACGTTGGTTCCGGTATCTACGGCAAATGGCAACCACGGACTGCCATGAATGCTCAGTCGCGCAACAATTCGCGGCAGCGCAAACCGCTGATATTCAAAAGCTAATGTCGCCTCAGGCGCAGCAGTGCGCGCGGGCCCGTGTTTGCCCTGCAGCGGCGACACCACCGCGCAGAGAGCAACCAGAACGCCAAGTGACCGGCTCATGCAGGCAATGTTACCTTACAGCCGTGGGCGCGCCGGCCAAAGGCAGCCGGCGTGGCGCTCTATTGGGTGTAGACTTATTGCATGCGAGTTTGGGCAGTTGTGAATCCCGATGCCGGCGCCTGGCGGCGTCCGGGCCTGATGCGTCGTGATCCCGTGGAACTAGTTCGGACCTGGCTTGCCGCAGCCGGCCAGCCAGACGCCTGCATCCGTCGCACCAATTCGGCTTGCGGTGGCATGCAAGCCGCGCGCGATGCCGCCGCCGCCGGCGCAGAATGCGTTATTGCAGTTGGTGGCGACGGGGCTATCAACTCGGTGGTTCAAGGGCTGATGCAGTCCGGCGCCGATGGTGCGTCGCGTCCCATTCTGGGCATCGTGCCGGCAGGCTCGGCCAATGTGCTGGCGCGCAGCCTCAATATACCCATCCGCCACCTTGCGTCCGCTGTATCGGTGGCCGTGCACGGTATTCCACGCTCCCTGGACGTCGGCTCGGCAAACGGGGTGCACTTCGCGCTGGTTGCCGGGATCGGTTTCGATGGCGCTATCACCCGCCGCGTCAGTCGGCATGCAAAGCGGCGTTTCGGCGAAATGGCTTATGCCATGGCCGCCACACAGGTTGCCCTGGCCTATCCGCGTCACAAGGTAACGCTCACGCTCGATGCCGATAACCCTCGGCAGTTCGACGCCTACCTGATACTGGTCGCAAACGGCAGTCGCTACGCCGGCCGGTTCCATCTCGGGCCAACGGTGCGCTCGGATGACGGCATGTTCGATGTCTTCGTATGCTTGCGCCGCCGTTTGATCCTATGGAGCATTCTGACGCACGGTTTCGCACTGGCGTCGCGGCGCTTTCACAGTGCGCCCGGCGTACGCCACTTTCGCGCGAGGCGGGTATTCGTGGCGTCGGCCGACGCCATCCCGTTCGAGCTGGATGGCGATGCTGCAGGCGAGGCGCCCGTACTCATCACGATGGCGCCTCACGCGTTGCGGGTCAACACTCCCCGAAGCCAGTACGATCCACCGCGCCAAAGCGTCTAGCGGGGCTGCCTATCGTCCGCTCGTGGCTAAGTCAGCCAGTGAATAGCGCCGTCTCCGAGCAGCGTCTGGATGTAATTGAGCTGTGCATCGTGATACATCATGTGGCGCGAGGCCAGGTCCGCTATCTCCAGGCGCGTGAGCGGCACGCCGATCACCTCGCTGTTTGTCTCAAGAAGGTTCTGCTCCTGCATAGCGTCGTGCGCCGTTTTCAACTGTTCCACGGAGTGGCGCAGCCACGCAAGCATCTTTTCGGTGGTGTCGTACTCGGCGTCACGTTTCGCTCGTGCGTCCGGATCACGTACCGGGACCACGCCGGTCAACAGCCAGTTCGCGGTCACTTCGTTGGTCCTGCAGCAATCGCCAACGATGCTGAGCGCACCGCGACTGCAGCCGCCGAACGTTGTGGTTCGCTTCTCTTCCGGTATTGCCAGCAAGTCGGCCTCAAGGCAAGTGGCCGACCATTCGGCCTGTTTCTTCAACTGTTCCCGCAGTGCAGCAATCTCCATGGTTTTCCTTTCTAAATGAGCGGATCTCAGGCGGCGCGCTGGCGCCAGGTTCACGTCCTGGCTGACTTGCGCATCTGCGCCTTGTCCGATGCCCCGGCGTTCCGGTTCGCGGCCGCCCGGTCTCGCTGCATCTCCTCAACAGTGCGCGTCGGTAGGCGAGCTGCGCCGGAGTATGCCCGGGCAGCATGTACTTTACCCTTGCGGATTCGCGCGTCCGCAGCTTTCACGCAACGGCGGTATTGCGGCAGCCACTGCTCCTGCGCGACGAGCATCTCATCGACCATCTGCCATATCTCCGGCGGATTGCAAACCGCGCCGGTCAGTGGGTCCATCATCATCGCCTGGCGCAGCAGTGCATCGTCACCGTGTACAGCGGCCTCCACAGCCAGCCTCTGTACGCCGATGCTCGCCGAACAGACAGCCGCGCAACCCAGCGGCAGGTCACCAACGATCGGAATGTTGATGCCGGTGAGGTCAACATAGCCCGGCGCCTCCACGCAGCAATCGGCCGGCAGGTTGGTGATGCATCCCCCGTTCATAACGTTGAAATGGGCGCGGTAGATGCGACCGGTTTCCAGCGCCTCCAGGATATACGATCCTCGCTCGTGGCCGCGCGACGCGGGATCAAACGTCAGCGGCGCCTGCTGCATCCAGTTGCCGAAGTCGTGCTCAAACCAGTTTCGTCCCTCGGTACAGACGCGCAGGTACCCGCCCGTTTCGCCGTTGATCCAGCTCCCGAGATCAATCCAGTCGGGTATCTCTTCCGGCCGCTTCCTGTACCACGGAACATATTCGCTGAGATGACCGTTGGATTCGGTGCTGAAATAACCAAACCGGCGCATCATGTCGATTCGCACCTTTTCGGTTCTGCTGTATTCGGGATGCCGCTCGAAAGCGGCCAGCAGCTCACCGGTAAGGTCGCGACCCTTGTGTGAGACCTGGATGTACCACGTCTGGTGGTTGATGCCGGCGCAAACAATGTCCACCTCGGTCACCGGCAAGCCCAGCGCCTGCGCAATCTGCCAATGCCCCCCCTCGATTCCGTGGCACAGGCCAACGGTTTTCACGCCACCATATTTACTACAGGCCCACACGTTCATCGCCATGGGATTCGAGTAGTTCAGAAACAGGACATCCGGCGGGCAAACTTCGCGCATGTCGCGGCAGAACTCGAGCAGGCAGGCGATGGTGCGCTGCGCGTACATGATGCCGCCGGGGCCAAGCGTGTCGCCGACGCATTGATCCACCCCGTACCTGAGCGGAATGTCGATGTCGGTGGCGAACGCCTCCAGACCGCCGACACGCACGAACGAGAAGACGTACTTCGCGCCACTTATCGCGGCCCTCCGGTTCGGGGCAGCTTCAATAAGCGCCGGCAAGCCCGCTTCCCGAACGTCTCGCGCCGTCAACTGCATCACCATGTCCAGATTGTGCGGGTTGATATCCGTCAGTGCGAAATGCGTATCCTGAAGCTCCGGCACACAGAGAATGTCGCGTACCATACCGCGCGTAAAGCCGACGCTCCCCGCCCCAATAATCGCAACCTTTATCGCCAAGTCATCCTCCTCCGGACCTGCGCACGCGCGATACGTTCCCGCATGGTCCGTTCATTCCCTGCCGGGAAGGATTTCACGCGGGCGAAGGGCAAAGGAGCAGCGAGCCGGTTGAGCCACCCTCCGAATAGAAACGTGCGCCCACTTATGAACAACTACCAAATCAATCGCACTGCCGGAGCCGTGCTGGTGGCGTGTGCCGCAGCGTGCCTGTTGTTATCGAACGCCGGTGCCCAGCAGCTACCCGCGCCGCCAATGCTGAGTGCGCGGTCGCTGTTCTCCTACGACCATGACGTGCCCCTGAATGCCGTTGTTACGCCACTGGAATCGACCGCCGATTACCACGCCTTTTCCGTGCATTACTACAGTGTGGATAATGCCATGGTACCGGCTGTGTATGTGCTGCCCTCCACGCTGCCGAAAGGCAGGATCCCGTGTGTGATCCTGATGCACGGTCTCGGCGGCAACAAGATGCAGTTGAAAGTGATGTGGACACCACTCGTTCAAAAAGGGTACGCGGTGTTTGCCATCGACGCTCGCTTGCACGGTGACCGCGCTGCGTTGACCCCACTGGCGCTGTTCGGGCTGGCGCCGTATACCACGCGCGAGATGCTGGTCGACACCGTGATCGATCTGCGCCGTGGGATCGACTTCCTTCAGAGCCAGGCGGCAATCGATCCCAACAAAATCGGATACTGTGGTTTCAGCATGGGCGGCATCCTGGGAACGCTGCTTTCGGCGGTGGATAAGCGAGTTCAGGCGCCGATATTGTGCCTGGCTGGTGGTGACTGGAAGTTGATGCTGATGACGTCACAGCTGCCCCAGGCGGTGCAGGCGCGCGCGTCCGGTGGACTGCCCGCCGCAATCGAAACGGCCATCGATCCGATCGACCCCGTACACTGGGTTGCGCGCATCAGCCCAAGACCGGTGCTCTTTATCAACGGCGATCAGGATACAATTGTTCCGGTTGCCTGCGCGAACGAACTGAAGGCCGATGCGCGTGCTCCTAAACAGGTTTTCATGTATCACGGCGGGCATGTGCCGGAGGGCGCCGAGATGCTGCGTGTATTTGCTGAAATATCCGGGTGGCTTGCCCAGAATCTCAAGCCGTAACGCGTGCCGTTCCTTGATAACCGTTGTAACCTCTGTGTACCAGACGTGTCGAATGTTGCATTCCGCTGACTTGACTGCCGCTTCTGTTTGTTCGGTTTTGCTATGCGCAACGTAGGCCGCACTACTCTGCTGATGCTGGCGCCGGCGTCGCTGTTTTTGCTTGCGGCTCCGTTCGTTCCGCAGGCAGCGCCACGAGGCGCTCCAGGCTCTTTTGCCGCACAGGTGCAGCCATTCCTCAAGTCGTACTGCATCGCGTGCCACAGTGGTGCTCAACCGGCTGGCGGTCTCAACTTCACCCATTTCAGGTCAGTACCATCTGTCGTAAATGCCCGGGCCGAGTGGGAGAAGGTTATTCAGTACTTGCAAATCCGGCATATGCCACCGCCCGGCAGCGCGCAGCCTACCGACGCTGAACGCACCGCTCTCATCACCTGGATACAGACAACGCTTGCCAATGCAAATTGTGTTGTTTCCGATCCGGGGCATGTAACGTTGCGACGCCTGAACCGCGCCGAGTACAACAACTCCGTGGAAAGCCTGCTCGGTGTCGACCTGCGCCCAGCCGACAACTTTCCCTCCGACGATGTCGGCTACGGTTTCGACAATATTGGCGATGTCCTCAGCATTTCGCCGCTTCTGATGGAGGACTATATGCGTGCCGCTCGGCAGCTGGCGCAAGCGGCCATCAACGCGCCCGACGCGACGCAGGCCTCCTCACAGATCGCCCCAGGCGAGTTTTCCGGCGGTGGCGCGGCGTTGGTAGATTCCGGCATCGAACTGGATACCAATGGAACGGCAACCGCGAAACATAACTTCCGCATCGGCGGAAGGTACCGGATCACCGTAACCGCGTATGGCGAGCAGGCCGGACCGGCGCCGGCGCATATGGCCGTCTCGCTCGATGGGGCGCCGATCGGCGACGTGGACGTTACCGCAGTAGCAGCCGCGCCCGCCTCCTACACGTTCCAGGCCGCAGTGACCCCGGGGCAGCACACGATTGGCGCCGCATTCACCAACGATTACTACAATCCAAACGACCCGAATCCGGCGAACCGTGATCGCAACCTCATCATCTGCTCCGCGTCGATCTCGCCGCCTCTCGCCGGCTCGTTCCACCTGCCGCATATCAACATGGAGTTGGCGTCGTATCGGAAAGCCGGCCTCGCACCAGCCGTGATCGCTCGCAAAATCCTCAGCCCGCTCGCGGCACACGCGTGGCGCCGTCCGGTTACCGCGGCTGAGGCGGCCCGTCTTGTGCACTACGTGGCGCTTGCGCAGTCGCACGGCGAAAGCTTCGAGCGCGGTCTGCAGCTGGGACTGGAGGCGATCCTGGTTTCGCCGAACTTCCTCTATCATGTGGAGATAACGCCACCGTCCCAAACCGGCGGGCTGCAGAAGCTTACAGACTACGAGATAGCCGCTCGACTCTCTTACTTCATCTGGAGCGACCTGCCCGACGCGGAGCTGACGGCTCTGGCGGCGGCAGGCAAGCTGCACCAACCTGCGGTTTTGGCTGAGCAGGTGCACCGAATGCTACTCGATCCGCGCGCCAGGGAACTGGGCAGCAACTTTGCCGCGCAGTGGCTGGAACTTCGGAACCTGAACACCGTGCGACCCGATCCGGCCCGATTTCCCGAGTACGGTACGGGTCTGCGCGATGATGAACGTACCGAAACCGAGATGTTCTTCAACGATATCGTGCACAACGATCGCAGCGTTCTCAACTTCCTGAACGCCGATTACAGCTTCTTGAACAATCGGCTTGCCCGCTTTTATGGCCTCTCTGGTGTACATGGCGCCGATTTCCGCCGGGTTCAGCTCGCCGATGACCGGCGCGGCGGTCTTGTGACGATGGCCAGCGTACTTACAGTGACCTCCGACCCAACTCGCACCTCGCCGGTCCAGCGTGGCAAATGGGTACTCGACAACATCCTGGGTACGCCACCACCGCCGCCTCCTGCCGTGGTGCCACGCCTGCCGGACGATACTTCCGGCACGGTGAAGGGCACCCTGCGCCAGCGAATGGAGATTCACCGCAAGAATCCCGCGTGTGCATCGTGCCACAAACTGATGGACCCGATTGGATTCGGACTCGAGAACTTCGATGCAGTGGGTAGATGGCGGACCCAGGACGACCACCTTCCGGTGGACGCCTCCGGCACGCTGCCCGGAGGGCAGAGGTTTGATGGACCGGCGGAGTTGAAGGCGATTCTGCTGGCGCGCAAGGCGATGTTCGTGCATTGCCTCACAACCAAGCTGTTCACCTACGCCTTGGGACGCGGGCCAACGGCTGCCGATGCCTGTGGCATCGACGCCATTTCCAAACAGGCGGAAGCGGCTAACTACCGCTTTAGCGCAATTGTTACCGGCATAGCGCAAAGCGTGCCATTTTTGGATACGGCGCCACAAAGCGCCGCACCCACAACGGTTGGGAGGAGATCATGACAAGGCCACTATCACGCCGGACACTGTTGAAGGGCGCCGGCGTAACGATTGCATTGCCATTCTTGGAAGCCATGCTTCCAGCCGGCGCGCTTGCGGCTGAGGCGGTCAAAAAGCAGCCACAGCGGCTCGCATTTGTCTTTGTTCCAAACGGCGCCCATATGCCTGCCTGGACGCCCTCCACTACCGGCGCCGGCTTCGATCTACCCAGCATCCTGGACCCGCTGGCCCAGTTCAAGTCGTCGCTCAATGTACTCACCGGCCTCACCCAGTACAACGCCAACGCCCTGGGCGATGGTGGCGGCGATCATGCCCGATCGGCAGCTGCGTGGCTTACCGGCTGCCACTGCAAGAAGACGGATGGGGCCGATATAAGGGCGGGTGTTTCGGTGGATCAGATTGCCGCGCAGCACGTAGGGAGCTCCACGATGCTGCCGTCACTTGAGATCGGCTGCACTCCGGGTGGCCAAAACGGCAACTGCGACAGCGGATACAGCTGCGCCTACACCAGCAATATCGCCTGGCAATCGCCAGACGCGCCGTTGGCGAAAGAGATCAATCCGCGGCTGGTGTTCCAGCGGCTGTTCGGCACGGCAGACGCGCCGGCGCAGTCACCCGCCGCTCGCGAACGGCGCACGCAGGATGACGAAAGCATTCTCGACTCGGTAATGAGCGACGCTCACTCGCTTCAGGCCAAACTCGGCTCCCGCGACCGCGGAAAGCTGGACGAGTACCTCACCGGCGTGCGCGAAGTGGAGCAGCGCATCAGCAGCTTTGAACGGGCGCGGAACAGTGCCGGCGTAAAGAACTATCCTGAACCGGCCGGCATTCCAACCGATTTCGGCGAGCATATGCGCCTCATGGCCGACATGATGCATATGGCGTTTCGGGCCGACCTGACGCGCGTCTGTACGTTTATGGTGGCCAACGACGGCAATAACCGCAGCTATCCTGAAGCGGGCGTGCCGGAGGGCCACCACGACATGTCGCATCATGGCGGCGATCCGGTGAAGCAGGACAAGATCCGCCGCATCAACCGCTTCCATATGGAGCAGTTTGCCTACCTGCTCGGCAAGCTCCAGGCCACCGAGGAAGCCGGTGGTTCGCTGCTGGATAACTGCATGATCGTCTACGGCGCCGGGATCAGCGATGGCAACGCCCACAATCACGACAACCTGCCGATCCTGCTGGCAGGGCGTGGGGGTGGCACCATCCGCTCCGGGCGCCATGTGGTCTATACCGATGGCACGCCTATGACAAATCTCTTCCTCTGCCTTCTCGACCGGTTGGGCATTGGAGAGGACAAAGTGGGAGACAGCAGCGGCCGGCTGCAGCAGCTGGTTTAGCAGACTGCGCTCGAACTGGTTCAGCGCCGAACGGGCCGTCACGCGGTAGAGCGTGACGGCCCGTTCGACGTTTCCACGTTACAGCCGGCAAGTGCGCCGCCGCTTACAGGCTACGGCGTGAGCACCATTGGCGCATAAAGGCGCCAGCCGCCGAATGTCAGCTTAACCAGGTACGCCTCGGGAATGGTGACCACCGGCGATGCGGGCATCGGAATACGGAACGTCGCCACCGTGGAGCCCGAGAGAACTCGCGTTCCCGTGCCGGTGCTGTAGGTTCCCGTACTCTCATTGTAAAGCGATACCGTGCATCCCAGGTCGAATGGCGCCGCGTGGGTAAACGTGACGGTACCGGTAATCGAGCCACTGGAAGACTGTGACCAGGAGTTGCTGTCCAGTGCCAGCGCAGTTGGGACGGTTGGAATCCCGATCCAACCGGCCGGCTTGTTCTGGTAGTAACCGGTTCCAACAATGTCGCCACCGCTGTTCACGGCCAACGCCGACGTCAGCAGCCATCCGGAACCACGCTCTACCAGCGCGTTCATATCCGTCATCGTTCCCGTGGAGGGGTTGGTGATATCGCCCTGCCACAGAAACGCATGGGTGCCCGATTGGCCGACCACCTCGCCGGTCACCGAGTTGATCGCGTTCGCCTTGCTGAATGTGGTGCCGTGCAGGAACCCAAGCGGGCCATACGCAGTCTGTGTGTAACCGTTCCACGCGAACGCTTCTGTCAGGCCATGCTCGTTGGTACCGCCGGCCACGATGGCGGCGCCAACTACATCGTCCGCGTCCGAGATGCCGGTGGCCGAGCCGGTGCCGGTGAACGTGACTCCGCCAAAAAGGCCGCCCGGCAAATCGAGTACCGGGCCGGCAAGCAGTGGGTCGGCCCAGAACGCGGCGCTGCCGTCGCTGCCGGCTATATCCTCGTACACGTTGTTCACGGCGGCAGCTCGCGTGTTCGCTCCAACGGATGTATGACTGCCACTGGCAGTGTTCAGCAGCAAGGCGCCGGTCACGCCGCCAACCACCTGATAACCCGAGGCAAAGCCGTCATCGTTGATCGCGTTCAATGCCGACTGGCTGGTATCGTCTTCGGTGCGCGTGTAGGTGGCGGAGAGGTAGCTGGTCGGAGTCCAGTGTGACGCATGCGCCAGGGTGTCGGCGCCGATGAAATAACCCCCGATCACACCGAAGTTGTTGATACCAAGGCCCTCGTAGTTGGTTACTGAATCAAAACCGGTTGACGGCAGGCCCGGCATCCAGATGAAGCCCTGCTGAAGGGCCGGAACGATCCCGGCAATCTGATCGTTATCGTTGATCGATGCTGGAATCACATACTGGCTGACTTCGTTGACGTTGATAATCGAATAGAGTGGCGCCTGAGCGGCTCCGCTGTGGGGCACAGCCAGCGCCACCAGGGCTCCGGCGGCGCAGATCAGAAACGATGTGCGGTTCATGAGGTTCCTTTCGATGACTCCGGCCGGCGCGATCCAAACACGGCCGCGCAGTCGTTCGCAGGCCGTCGTTGCTCCCAGAATTAGCGGTGCGTACAGGCTTCACCTGCCGGATTCCGCGCCAGCGGAATGAGCCTGCTCGGTGGGTGCGGTAAGCTGTGCCGGACCCGGCCGCCTGAAGCTCGCGACACGGCGTCCGGAGACCGTTCACTTGTCGCCTGAACCGTCCGGACACCTCGTGCGCAGGCGCCGGGAAGGAACCTGCGCCGAGATCGGAACAATGTGTTGGGTACGCGACTGCGGATCCGCACGGCGCGCTGCGCCAGCAAGGACGTACTATGCCATTGCATTCCAGTGAGCCGGTGAGCCCAATCACGATTCGGAAGTCCGCGCGCACGAGCGGCGCCGATGTAACCGACAGCCTCTGTCCGTATTGCGCGGTGGGATGCGGGACGAAGATCTACACCCGAAAGGGCCAGATACTCAGCATCGAAGGAAACCCGGAGAGTCCGATCAACCGGGGCACATTGTGCCCGAAGGGCGCCAATAGCTTCCAATTGGCTGTAAACCCGCACCGCGTACTGCATGCCCTCTACCGTGAGCCATTCGCGGCGGCGTGGCGGCGCGTTTCGCTCGATTGGGCCATGGAGCGGATCGCCCAGCATGTAAAAACGGCTCGCGATGCGGAACTCGACGCTGCAGTTCCCGGCGACCGGGCTGTTCGTTCCATCGCCACGCTAGGCGGCGCGACGCTGGATAATGAAGAGAACTACCTGATCAAGAAGCTCTTCACCGGCGGGCTGGGCGTACTCTCGGTCGAGAATCAGGCCCGCACTTGACATAGCGCCTCGGTGCCCGGTCTGGGCGCCAGCTTCGGTCGCGGCGCGGCCACCACATTTCCGGCCGATCTTGAGCACAGTGATTGCATCCTCGTCATGGGCTCCAACATGGCTGAGGCCCATCCCGTCGCCTTTCGTTGGCCGATGCTGGCGCGACGGCATGGAGCCAGGATTATCCATGTGGACCCGCGCTTTTCGCGGACTTCCGCCGTAGCGGATCTTCATGTCACGATCCGCGCCGGCTCCGATATTGCATTTCTCGGAGCGCTCATTCACCAGGTTTTGACGCTGGACGGCTGGTTCCGTGAGTATGTCTGCGCGTATACCAACGCCAGCTTCGTTCTTGACCCAAGGTTTCAGGATACCGAGGAAGGCGCAGGCCTGTTCAGTGGTTTCGATCCGGACAAAGGCGCCTACGACCCAACGGGCGCTACGTGGCAATATGAGCAGCGCGATGGCCAGCCGATTCGTGACCCTTCGCTTCACCACCCGCGATGCGTGTTCCAGGTGCTTTGCCGCCATTTTGCACGCTACACGGCCGAGGCCGCGGCCGCGATATGCGGCTGTACCGCCGAACAGATCACTGCTGTGGCGGAGCTCCTGATCGCCAACTCCGGCCGGGAGCGCACCTCCGCGATCTGCTATGCGGTCGGATGGACGCAGCATACAACGGGCGTGCAGATCATCCGCGCAGCCTCCATCCTGCAGTTGCTGCTTGGAAACATCGGGCGCCCGGGCGGCGGCGTCATGGCCCTTCGCGGCCACGCAAGTATCCAGGGATCCACCGACCTGGCAACCCTCTCCGATCTGCTGCCGGGGTATCTGCCGCAGCCCACAACAGCGCCGAAGCACGCTTCGCTGAACGCCTGGGTCGATTTCGAGGGCCGCAAGACCGGCGGCTGGAGCAACGTCCGCAGCTTCATGGTCAGCCTCCTCAAAGCCTGGTATGGGGATACGGCCTTTGCAGCCAATGACTTTGGGTACGACCGGCTGCCGAAGCTCGACGGCGACTACACGCAGCTTCCGTGCTTTCAGCGCATGGTGGATGGTTGCGTGCGCGGCCTGTTTCTGTTTGGCCAGAACCCGGCTGGTGGAGGGCCGAACGCGCGCCTGCACAGGGCCGGGCTACGCAGGCTCGACTGGCTGGTGGTCCGTGACTGGTTTGAAACCGAGAGCGCCGTATTCTGGCGGAGCGATCCTACCGGGCCGCCGCCGGAGGAGATCGGCACCGAGGTGTTCTTCCTGCCGGCGGCCGCCATCCCGGAGAAGGAGGGCAGCTTCACCAACACGCAGCGCCTCATTCAATGGCACGATCGGGCGATCGATCCTCCCGCTGATTGCCGGTCTGACGCGTGGTTTGTGTACCAACTCGGCCTCCGCCTCCGCGAGTTGTATGCCGGCTCGGATTCGCCGTGCGCTGCCCCAATACGCGATCTCACGTGGCAGTACGAGCCGCGCACTCCTACGCTCCTGGCCAACTCGGAGATAAGTCAGACGGTCGGCGATCCAGACCTTGAGGCGGTGCTGCAAGAGATCAACGGCGCCGGCCCGGGAGCGCCGGATGGTTCAGCACAGCCGCTGGCCAGCGCGGCCGAACTGCGCGACGACGGATCCACAGCGTGTGGATGCTGGATCTATACCGGCGTGATGCCGGAAGCCGGTCACAACCGGGCACGAAGCCGCACTACCACCGGCGGCCGCGCGCAAGCCGACTGGGGATTCGCGTGGCCAGCAAACCGTCGGATACTCTACAACCGTGCCTCGGCAGACCCTGCCGGTAGGCCGTGGTCCGAACGAAAGCGGCTGATCTGGTGGGACCAGGCACGAGGTTCGTGGCAGGGCGACGACGTGCCCGATTTTGACGCGGAGAAGCCGCCGGACTACCGGCCGTCCGGCGATGCTGCGGGTATGCAGGCGATTCCCGGTGACGGACCATTCATCATGCAGCCCGATGGATTGGCCTGCCTCTTTGTAACCAGGGGCCTCAAGGATGGTCCGCTGCCGGTACACTACGAGCCGGTGGAATCGCCGATGCCGAACCCTCTCTACGCCCAGCAGGTTACGCCGGTGGTGCGCCGGTTTGAAGGTCCGCTGAACATGCTCGCATCCTCACCCAGCGCCGAATACCCGATAGTGGGGTGCACCTTTCGCCTCACGGAGCACTACCTGAGCGGACCGATGAGCCGCTTCAACAGCTGGCTGAACGAACTTCAGCCGGCAATGTTCGTGGAACTCGGTCCCGAGTTGGCGGCGGAGCGCGGCATCGAAAATGGAGGCTGGCTCACGGTATCCACAGTCCGGGCGAGCATCGAAGCCCGCGCGCTCGTCACCACGCGTCTTCAGCCCCTGAATCTGGATGGCCGTACCGTTCACCAGATTGGCGTACCGTTCCATTGGGGCTTTGCCGGTGAACGCGTCGGCAGCGCCGCGAATGATCTGACGTCGATGGTACTGGAGCCGAACGTTAGCATCCACGAAGGCAAAGTATTCGCCTGCAATGTCCGCGCCGGCCGCCTGGCCGGCCAGCCCAGGCTTCCGACGAAACGCTGGTCGCGCCGCCGGTCGCAAGAGGGCCGGCATCCGTCCGGATCGCGGCCTGAAGGTCAGTTTGGCGGTACGGATGATTAACGCCATCAGGCGCCTGTTCCAGCGTACCGCGCCTGCCGACGCGCCTGTGGAGCGCGAGCAGACCGGCTTCTTTACCGACACCACCCTCTGTATCGGCTGCAAGGCGTGTGAGGTTGCCTGCAAGCAGTGGAATCAGCTGCCTGCCGATGGAATGCGCTTCTCGGGCCGCAGCTACGACAACACGATCGAGCTTTCTGCCACTACGTGGCGGCACGTGGCCTTTATTGAGCAGCCGGCGCCCGGCGGCCCGCCGGCATGGTTGATGATGAGCGACGTTTGCAAGCATTGCAACAACGCTCCATGCCGGGAGGCGTGTCCCACTGGAGCGATCATTACGAACGAGTTCGGCTCGGTGTATATACAGCCGGATGTGTGCAACGGATGTGGCTACTGCATTTCGGCATGCCCGTTCGGCGTAATCGGGCGAAGCGCTGAAGATGGCCACGCGCACAAGTGCACGATGTGTTACGACCGGCAGCGTAATGGCATGACTCCGGCATGCGCGCAGACATGCCCCACAGAATCGATTCAGTTTGGCCCGATCGAGGAGCTGCGGCATCGCGCACGGGCTCGGCTCGATGCGCTGCGATCAGCGGGTGTGGAGGCCGGCCTGTACGGTGCGGAACCTTCCGACAGATATGGCGCCATGAACGCGTTCTTTCTGCTGACCGACGCGCCCGAAGTGTACGGCCTGCCGTCCGATCCGGTTCGGCCATCTCGCGGTATGGCGCGCCGCTATGGTGTGAGCCTGTTGGCCGGTATCGGGCTCACGGCTCTGGCCGCCATGCTTCTGCGTGGAAATCGCGCTTGAGCGCGCCGTCGTTTCTCAAGAAGCCGGTCTGGACGTGGGAGGTGCCGGCCTACTTCTTCCTTGGCGGCCTGTCGGCCGGCGCCTATCTCTTATCGCGTGCAGCTTCGGCAGGTACACGGAAATACCGCGGCGTGGCCAAATCCGGCCTGATAGTCGCCGTCGTCGCACTTCTGCCGTGCCCGGCGCTGCTGGTGAGTGACCTGGGTGATCCCCGGCGCTTCCACCACATGCTGCGTGTTTTCAAGCCGGTGTCGCCGATGAACCTCGGCGCCTGGACGCTTGTCGTCTACTCCAGCGCCGTCGTGACCGCGCTTGCGGCGGAGCGGCCGTTCCGCGCGGCCCGTGCCGCTGGGTCCTATGCGGATACTGTCGGCGTGCCGGCGGCGTTACTGTTGGCGGGTTACACCGGCGTGCTGCTGAGCACCACGGCCAACCCGGCTTGGGCCGGCAACCCATGGATCGGTCCGCTGTTCAGCGCTGGAGCTATTGCGGCGGGCGCCGACGCGATCGAACTGGTGCGTGAGGTCGCTGGAGGGAGCGAATCCGAGTTATCGGCCGTGCGCGGCGTCGCCAGTGCTGCCCGCGTCGTTGAGGCAGCCACACTGGCCGCAACTCTACGCACAGCCGCTCAACATGCGCCGGGCGCCCTGCGACCTCGGCAAACACGCTGGACGCTTGTCGCCGCCGTGGTTGGCATCGTCCTCCCGGCCGTACTGGAGCTGCTTCCAGTGGCAAACCCCCGGCTGCGCCGATCGCTGCGCGCTGCCGGATGCGCGGTCGGCCTTGCCGGCGGAGCTGCGCTTCGATTCGCCGTGGTGGAGATGGGCCGTAATTCGATAACCGAGGCTGGGCTTGCCGCAAGGGACGTTGAAGCCGTAAAGGAGAACACGCGCGGCCTCGGTGAAGATCGCTCCTCGCGGCAATGAGACGCCAGGCACACGAGGAAACCAGCGCAGCGCTCTGAGAGTCCGTCATGGCTGTTGCGTCAGCGGACCGGATACTTTCGTGCCGCCGGTACCAAAACGGAATTCGGGAAGGATTCCCGGTCGCTATCCCTAAAAGTCTCCCGTTGCTGTCCAAATTGCCGGATGTCAGGGTCGCCCTGAGGCATCGCCACACCCTGTCGCCGTTGTAGACGCGTGTGGTACCGAAAGGAATTGTAAAGCATGACGCTTCGAAGGATTGTAACTCTCATTGCCGTCTGCGCGGTTGTGGCTGCCTTGCCTCGGTTGGGCTTCGCACAGGCCGTTCCGCAGTACTCGATAATCAACGTCAACCCAACCGGTACGATCGGTACGCCAACCGGCATCAACGACGACTACCAGGTAGTTGGGAATGACGCGACCGGTAAAGGGTTCGTCTGGATGCCCGGTGTGCCGTCGTTCCATTTCGATCCGACCGTGTCGGATACGCACTACTACGCCTATACGATCAACAATCTGGGCGAGGTCGGCGGTACGGCCTGGAATACCGCACTCAGTGCCGCCGTTTCCGTCGGTGTGTGGGCCCCGAGCACATACTTTGGCACCACCTATAGCCTGATATACAGCCTGGGCGGCGTCAACGCCGTGGATTGGCCCGGGGCTGCTCTCGCACTGAATGACGATGACTACCTTTGCGGGACCCTCCAGGATTCGTCCATGGCGCCGAAGACATTTGATGGGGTCGAGGTTACTTCCACCACCGCAGTCTCGTACATCGCGGATAACTACGAATACACCGGCATCTCGAATATATTCGAGGATATGTGCGGTACGAATCTCGGCGTTTCGCCAACTCAGGCAATATTCAGCCCCAACTTCTTCACCCCCCCTTCTACCACCACATTGCTTGCGGGAGGCACCTTCGGCGGCGTGACGTATGCTACGCCCTCCGTCGCCAGCGGAATCGACGATGCCGATAACGTGGTCGGCGCCGCGCACAACAGTGTCACGGGCAACTCCGAGGCTTTTGCATGGAATGGGCGGACGGGTGCGCCGTACGGCCCGCTTGGCTTTCTGCACAACACCGACTACAGCGTGGCGAACGCCATCAATACGTCGACCGGCATCGTAATCGGACAGTCCGGTGAGCATGCTTTCCTCTGGTCGGGTGATGTTACCAACCCGTCCGCCGGCGCCATGACCGACCTGAATTCGCTGGTGCAAAGCAACAGTGGTTGGCGCCTTGTCAAGGCGGTGGGGCTGAACGATGACGGAGCGATTGTCGGCACGGGCTACTACCAGCAGAAGCAGGCGGGGTTTATTGCGATACCGGTGATCATCAGCAGTATCACAATGGACTCGCCGTCTGTGGTGGGCGGCAATACCCTTGCCGGCACGATAACTCTGGACGCGCCGGCGCCGTTTGATATGAACGTTACCGTAACCACATACAGCGCCAGCCTGAACTTTGGTACGGGCATCTACTCGGCCGGCGTGGTCGTCCTGGCCGGCGACACCACGGCCCGGTTCGTGGTCCACTCGACCAGCGTTACCGTGGATACTCCGGTGACCTTGAAGGCCACTTTCGGAGGCTGGCGCCGCTACGCCAAGGTCGACGTTCTTCCGTAACGCCGCAACCAGGCGGAGATATCGGTCGCTTCGCCCGGGAAGAGAGTTACTGCCGGGTTGCCTGGCGCGGGCGGAAACTCGCGCCGGCGATCCGGCGCGGCCAAAGCCGGTTAGATGTCATGGAGCGACGGCACGCCCGGCCCGCAGAAGCCTCGGTCGGAATCCGATCGAGCTGCACCTGCTCCCGGATGTGACGCACAAGCGAGGGTGATCCGCTTCGGCCCAGAACTGTTTCGTCCTCCGGAAGCCTGCCGACGCGGGATCTGCGCTGCGAAGGTGAAGCTTCCGCATCGTCATCCCGCACGCTGTCGACGGAGTGGCAGCTGACGGCTCCGGCACACTTCCGCCTACGTCGACATCTCCGGCGCTGCAGCGCCCCGCGTTCGTCTGTGCGATTGGAAGCATTAGCGGCATTTCCGGAAGGAGTTTGGCGACTCCGTCGCGAAATCTCCAGCGGCGGCACGGGCTGCCACGAGGCAGGGCAGTTCGATCACGCCCGGCTAACCGTGTGAACCACACCCCGCAGTTGCTCTGCGGCCCGCAGCAGTCGCCCGTGCGGCGTGCCGCACCGGAAGGAGTTGTAGACCGGTATGCTTCAACGATTAGGCACTCTCATGTCCATCGCAGTTGTGGCGACTGCTCTTTCACGGCCGGGCCTGGCGCAGCAGTACTCGATAATCAACGTCAACCCCGCAGGCACCGTCGGCAGCCCAACCGGCATCAACGATGATTATCAGGTAGTTGGGAACGACGCGACCGGCAAAGGATTCGTCTGGATGCCGGGTGTGCCGTCGTTCCATTTTGACCCAACCGTTTCGCACACGCATTACTATGCCTATGCGATCAACAACCTGGGCCAGATTGGCGGAACGGCCTGGGATGTCACGCTGGGCGCCGCAGTGGATCCCGGCGCCTGGACGCCGGCCACTTATTTTGGCACCACGTATTCCCTCACCTTTGACTGGCCGGCAATCAGCGCCTCGGGGTGGCCCGGGAGCGCCCTCGCAATAAATGACGATAGTGTGCTTTCCGGCACCCTGCAGGACCCAAGCGCCGCGCCAGACGGATTCGACGGACTTGAAGCGAATTCCGGCGCGTACGTCATTGTGACGAACAATGAGTACACTGGCGTCGCAAACATATTTGAGGATATGTGTGGCACGGACATCGCCGCTTCGCCGATGCAGGCGGTATTCAGCCCTGACTTCTTTCCCGGTCTGCACACGGCGACCACGCTCGCGGGGGGCACATTTGGCGGCGCCACGTATGCGACACCATCCGCTTCCCATGGAATCGACGACGCGGATGATGTCATCGGCTCTGCGCACAACAGCGTCACGGGCAATCTGGAGGCATTCGCCTGGAATGGGCAGACCGGTGCGCCGTACGGTCCGCTGGGCTTTTTGCCCAACACCAAGTACAGCGTGGCGAACGCCATTAACACTGTCAGCAGTACTGTGGTGGGACAGTCGGGCGAGCATGCCTTCCTTTGGACCGGTAATGTCACCACTCCGTCCTCGGTGGGCATGGTCGACCTGAACTCGCTGGTGGAAACGAACAGCGGCTGGCGGCTGGTCAGCGCAACGGCGCTGAACGACTACGGCGCCATCGTAGGCAACGGCTACTACCAGCAGAAGAAGGCCGGGTTTCTGGCGATACCGGTGATCATCAGCGGCCTCACGATGGACTCGGCGACGGCGGTCGGAGGCAACACAATCGCCGGGACCGTCACTCTGGATGCGCCGGCGCCGTTCGACATGACGATAACCGTTTCCACATACAGCGCCAAGTTGAACTTTGGCGCCGGAGTCTATTCAACGGGAGTCACGGTCTACGCCGGGAACACCAGTGCTCGCTTTGTAGCAAACTCCACCACCGTTACGATGGATACTCCGGTAACGCTGAAGGCCACGTTCGGCGGATGGCGGCGCTATGCCACCGTTGACCTGCTTCCGTAATTATTAAAGTGGCCCACGGGCCCTTCGCTTCAATCCGGGAGACCGTGACTGCCTGGTTGCCTGCCGCGGGCGGAAACTCGCGCCGGACGAGGCCACCGAAGTGACCGCGTTAGGCTATACCCAATGCACGTTGCGTGCGAAGCGAGGTAAGTGACCATGCGGCAACTCAATCTTAGAGCGCCCTGCCTGGCGCTCACTCTCGCCCTTCTGCCGTGCCCAGGCTGCAAACGCGGCGCCGCGGCCCCGGCGCCGCCGGTCTGGCGGTACGCGGTAGTGTTTCATCCTTTCGGCGGCGCAGCGAGCTATGCGGGCGTAGCCGACGTCAGTTCGGTCTCGGGCGCGATGCAGCAGCTGCTCGACGCAGTCGCGGCGCCGACCGAAGTCTCCAGATCGAGATTCTCCGCACCGCCGGGCGCCTACGACATCTGGCTGGAAGGAAACGGCTGTCATGCGGAGGTCATCTGGATCCCGGCCACCTCAACGTATGGCGTTGTCCAAAACGGCCGGATGACCCGCATGTTGGCCGATGGCGGCGTACTCAAGAACGCAGTGCTGGCCGTCCGGCCGTTCCTTGAACCCAACGGATTCGGCAGGAACGCCGCATCCCCGACAGCGGCACAATCGACCGGTGACTATCCGGCCGGTCCACGCACCCTCGCAGGGACTGTGCGCGCGTCACCTGTCATTGTGCGCGGGCGGGTTGTGGCCGTCCTGCGGGAGCAGCACGTACCAGAAAACGACCCCGGGCCGATCGAAGAGACCATCCTCCTTGTAGCGGTCGAACGGTATCTGCGCGGTGGTGGTCCGCGATGCGCCCACAGGCCAAAGGCATCGCAAGCGCCAGTTTACCGCAATGGTTCGCCGTGCGACTGCGGCTCCGGCTTCGCGCAATCCGCCCGCCTTTCGCTCCGCAATCAACGCCAAGCCGTTCTCATTTAGAACACGAAGCCAGGCTTAGGAGCCGGCCCCGGCATAAGTCTCATTGGTCGCATTTCAGCAAGCGCCCCGCGCTGCCATCGCGTTTGGCGCTGGAGTGCGCGCCTACCACATGGGACCAATGCGACATATAGGACATATAGGTTCGCGCACACGTGGCCGGCAAGTCGCTTAGCGGGCGCGCACCGCGGATGAATCTCAGCGGGATGGTTCCGGCTTTGCCCCCGGCTGTGCGCCAGGCATCGGTTCTGCTGCCGCATACGTCTCATATGTCCCATTTGTCGCATTTCAGCAAGCGCACCGCGCTGCCATCGCGTTTGGCGCTGGAGTGCGCGCCTACCACATGGGACCAATGCGACAACTAGGACATATAGGTTCGCGCACACGTGGCCAGCAAGCGGAGTAGCGGCCGCAGGCCGCGCATCGTGGAAGAATCTCAGCGGGATGGTTCCGGCTGTGCGCCAGGTCCGCGTTCCGGTGCCGCATACGTCTCATATGTCCCATTTGTCGCATTTCAGCAAGCGTCCCGCACTGGGGTAGGCGCTAACCAAATGGGACCAATGCGGCATATAGGCTCAGACACCCGTTTTCGGTCCCGGCTCAGGTGTGACCGTCTCGTGTGGTTGTATACCGACAAAGTTTTTTTACCTTTTTTGTCCAATGGCCTTGACAGCATTCAAACGGCACTGTAGAATAACTCACATCACCCTGATTAACAGGCTCTTCTCGCAATTGTTCGGCGATAGCGCATCGCCGGCAATCGTTTTAATAAGACGCACGCCACAGGACCTTAATTCGCCCCGCGACGCACGCATCATCAGGCAGCCGTTTGACGTCCGGCTGCAAGCCGACAGGGCTGGAGAAAGGTCAATTGTAATGGCAGGCAAACGTAAATCGCGCGGCGCATCCGATTCCAGCTCTCCGAATGGTATGGGGGGCAGTAGCCATCAGGATAATCCGTCCAGACTGAGGCCACGCCTCACCGGCCGCGAGGTTATCCAAAGTGCCACGCGCTGCCTGCGTGCATGGCGTCCGGGCCTTATTGCAGTATCGTTTGCCCTAGGCACGTTTGTTTTGCCTGAGGGCGCCTCATGCCAGTACGGCGGCACGAAGCCTCCGTACGCAACAGTCACTCTCTTCTCGGAGAACAACAGCCCAGCTGGATCGTTTTCGCCGGGACACCCGATGTCCTGGTGCGCCACGGTGAGCGCCGGCGTACCAGCGCAGGTGCTCGTCGGCGCGACGATCAACTTCACCCTCCTGAATCCTGTCGGAGCTCCGATCAATCTCAGCACGAACAGCGCCGTGACCAATAGCTGCGGCCAGGCAATCGTAATAGCCAGCGGATCTGCCCAGGGCGTAGCGACGCTACAGGCATCCTGGACTGGCCCGGACGGTACGGTGTACACGCAAGCCGGCGACGCGTATTGCCTCACCGCAACGTATAAGGACAACAGCGGGCCCGACGGGGAACTGTACCCACCGCTGTCG
>JAGWMJ010000019.1 GCA_028871815.1 Armatimonadota bacterium
GCAGCCACCCTGGTCGGCTCGGGATGCGGCGGCGGAGCCGGCCTGGCCACAGTCACTCGCACGTCACGTCCCCGGACGGTCGACGGCATCACGTTCAGCCAGGTCGTCACTAGAACTACGAACTCTGGGACCAGTTGGCTGTCGATAACATTCACGGTGGCCAACGGCACAAAAGGCAGCGTGAGTTGGAACCGGGGTCCGTTTTTCATAGGGACGGCCACCCGCGCAGACGGACGGGTCACACCGATCCCTGTGCAGGGTGGGTGGGGGACCTCTGGCCAAGATATGCCCGCAGTTGATGTCGGGCCCGGAACTTCGCAGAGCTTCACCGAAACCAGTCCGGACCTCGCAGCCGGGATGTACACGGTGGTCACGTACCCAAGGATGGCTTTGTACGGAACGGCCTTTAGCCCCACGAATGGCACGGGTGGCCCTGCCTCTATGCCGGGCGACCCCGCCACGACGGAAAATGCTAACCCGGTGAAGATCTGGGTACCGTAGAGGCTGGGTATAGCGATTCCGACATTGGGATCCGTGTTGCGCAGCTGGTCGCAGTCATCAGAGAAAGGGCGGTTGCGCAGTACATGACCTAGCAACCACACAGGACGCCGGCGTGTCTCAGAGGTGCCGACAACTGAACTCGACGCGAGATTCGGAGCGCATTTTCACGCGAGGCGTATACAGCCGCAACACAAACAGCGCAATCTAGCGCCAGATGGACTGGACAGGCGCCAACACCGGACCCTAACCCACGATATTTCGACCGCTAGACGGCACCTGAAACTGGCTGCGGGAGCCCGTCCGAGAAAACGGCGACCAGGAACGCACGTGTCGCGACAGCCGACAGCGTAGCTGGAGGATTATGGGCAACGCGGCGGATTGACACGCAGAGGGGCTGGTGGTACACTCGCGCGGAATGGCGGATTGCGCCTGGCTGCCCAGCCTAAATCGCGGTGATGCGCCCTGTTTCGGCGATTGGCGCCGGAATATCTGTAGGCCGCGAGGGAGACACCAGCATGTACCCATTGCTCAACGGGATCGACCTACCACAAGGCCTGAAGACTCTCAGCCAAACTGAATTGGTACAGGTCGCGGCGGAACTGAGGCAGGCGATTGAAGACAACCTGAGCAAGACCGGCGGTCACTTCGCCTCGGACCTCGGCGCGGTCGACATGATTCTGGCGCTGCACACGGTCTACTCCTCGCCGGCAGACAAGATCATCTTTGATACCGGGCACCAGGCTTATGCGCACAAGATGCTCACGGGCCGGCTGGATCGATTCGAAACCCTGCGCCAATACGGCGGCTTGAGCGGCTTTTTACGCCGTGAGGAGAATGTTCACGATCAGTTTGGCGCCGGCCACGCAGGTACCAGCATCTCGGCAGCATTCGGATTTGCCGTGGCGCGCGATTTAGCCGGGCGCTCGGCCGATGAGAGCGTCATTGCGGTGATCGGTGATGCCGCGATGACCGCCGGACTTGCGCTCGAAGGCCTCCACAACGCCGGCCACAGTGGGCGCAACTTTACGGTGGTGCTGAACGACAACGAGATGAGCATCGCCGAGAGCGTGGGCGCACTGGCCAAGTATCTGGCGAAACTTCGGGTGTCATCGCTGTACCAGAGCGTGGAAGCCCAGACGAAGTCGGTTTTGAAGCGGGTACCGGGTACGCCCGGCCGCGCTCTGGAGCGCGCCGCCAGTACCATGCTGAAGCACAACCTCACCAACTTCGTGTCGCCCGAGCAGTCTGGAACTCTGTTTGAGGCGCTGGGGTTTGAGTACATCGGGCCGCTGGATGGTCACGACATCGCGCTCATGGTGGATGTGTTCGCCCATGTACGTCAGATTCACCGCCCGGTGTTCGTACATCTGCTCACGGTGAAGGGTAAAGGCAACGAGCAGGCCGAGGCCAACGCTCGCAAATGGCACGCGGTTACGCCGCCCATGTTCAAGGACGTGGCGGAAGGCACCGCCAGCGGAAGTAAATCCAGCGGCAGTACATGGACCGGCGTCTTCAGCGAGACGCTGAACGAGATGGCGGCGGAGGATGAAAGCATCACGGCTATTACGGCGGCAATGCCGGATGGCACCGGACTGACAAAGTTCAAGGAGATGTTCCCGGACCGCTATTTCGACACTGCGATCGCCGAGCAGCATGCAGTCTGCTTCGCCGCCGGCCTGGCGGCAGAGGGCGTCAAGCCGTTCACAGCAATCTACAGCACATTCCTGCAGCGCGCCTACGATATCATCCTGCACGACGTGGCGATCCAGAACCTGCCGGTGATCTTCTGCCTGGACCGGGCGGGTCTGGTAGGCGACGACGGGCCAACGCATCATGGCGTTTTCGATATCGCTTACCTGCGTTCCATACCCGGTGTGGCGATGCTGGCCCCAAAGGACGGCGAAGAGTTCAGGGCAATGCTGAGGTACATGGCCCGCGAGCATGTTACGGGCGCCAACAGATCGGCAATCGCCATCCGGTATCCTCGCGGCAACGCACCGAGCATCCAGTGGCCTCGCCCGTCACCGGCGATTGAGCTTGGCAAGGCAGAGGTATTGATGGAGGGGCACGACGTAGCCATTCTGGCCTATGGCAACATGGTGGCGCCGGCATTCACGGCGGCGCAGCAGCTGGCTTCCGAAGGTGTCTCACCACATCTGGTCAATCTCCGGTGGGCGAAGCCGCTTGACGCCGACGTCATCATCAAGGCCGTGCGCCAGACAAATGCGCTGATCCTCATTGAGGAGGGCGTCGTACGCGGCGGCGTGGGTTCCGCGGTTCTGGAATTGCTCGCCGAACGCGGAGTTCCCATCGGGCCGACACGGCTGTTCGGAATACCGGACAAGTTTGTAGAGCATGGCGCCATCCCGATTTTGCACCGGCTCTGCATGCTTACGGCCGATGACTTTGCCGCCGCGGCGCGCGATATGCTTCAGCTCAAACAGCCGGAACCGGCGCGCCTGAGTGAGTCCACGGCGCAGTAATCACAGCGGGGGCTGAGAGTTGTGGTAAACCATCGCCGCACCTGCTTCGTATCGTAAGAAGCTAGCACTCGTTCGTTTCGTGTCAAGGAGCTGAAGACGTGCGTAATCCAAATCTGTTCGCTATCGCGGGAGCTTCGCTCGCCGCATTCGCCGCGGCGCCGGCATCCGCTGCCAACTCCATACCGTGGAGCTCTTCGTGGGACGTGGCGATCGCCGCTGCGCGGAAATCTCACAAGCTGGTGATGATCGACTTCTACACCGACTGGTGTGTCTGGTGCAAGAAGCTGGACAAAGATACCTACCCCGATCCATCCGTGGTAAAAGCGGCTTCGCAGTTTGTACCGCTGAAGCTGAACGCCGAAAAGGATGGCAAGGAACAGGCGCAGACCTACCACGTTACCGGTTACCCAACAATCGTATTCGTGGATGCCGATGGCAAGATGGCGGGTGAGCTGGTGGGCTACGAACCGGCCGCCCAGTTTGCGAAGGACATTACGGGCATTGCCACGGCAGAGCGGCAATTGCCAGGCATGCTGAAGCAGATGCGAGATCACCCGGAGGACGCCAACACCGCCGCGCGCCTGGCCGCAATTTACGCCAAGCGCAGCGACACGGAGACCGCGACACACTACCTGAGCGTTGCCGAAACGGGCCACGCCAGGGGTTTGGGCACAGCCGATAACGCCGTGGGTGACAGCTTCCAGAACGCCGGCCACTATAACAAGGCGCTTGGCTACTTTCAGCAGGCCGAAGTCTCAGGGAAAAGTGGCTATACCAGGGCCTATGCCCACCTGAGCGCCGGTGTGTGTCTGCTCAACCTGAAGCGCGTTTCAGAGGCAAAAGCCGAACTACAGAGCGTGCCCAAGCTGAAGGGAGTTCCGGCCGACCTCGCGAAGATGGCCCAGAATATGCTGACGGCCCTCGCCAAGACGCCGCCAAAGTAGCCGGCTTGCAGATCGCTGGTTGAACCTGCGGGGCGCGGCGCAAGCCGCGCCCCGTTTGCTTGCGCGGTTCGGCTGCGGCCGAACCGCTCTCGCTATCGGATTGAGATGACCCAGGCGACGGGCGGCCGCTGGGCCATTCATACTGATTGCCCTCCGCCGGCGGATGGCGCCACAGCGGCTTTTCATGCAACCGTCATCGCGACCGCCAAACCAACAACCTGCCTTACGGGCATGCCCAGGCAAGTTCCTGACTTGCCATCACGGCCTGATCTTCCGGGACGTTGTACGCGGCGCGCCGCTGGCCGTTCGGCCAGTTGATGCGTATTGCGTTGATGTTGGTGTTGGCGCCTAGGCCAACTTGCGTGGCAGGCCCGGTAATCATCGTCCGTATGTCCAACGGCCCCGCACGAACCTCGATCTCTCCATCCTTACCGAAGGAGTTGACGCGACTGCCGGCGCCGTTCTGCCTGGTCACTCTGGCTGAGCGGGTGCGGATACATACCCAGTGGTTTTGTGGACTGGCCGTAAAGGCTGCCACGGCGGCCGTGCCGTCCGCGCCGTAGCCGACCAGCCTTACAACGCCATCGCCGGAGGGCGGCGCCGGGGCGGCAGAGCCAAGTGCGACCGCGCTGTGCAGGAACGTAACGTGGCTGCCACAGCCATCCAGCGCCACGGTGGTTTCATGCCGGCCGGAGACAATGATATCTGCCACGCCGTTGTTGTCTATATCGACCACGCTGAGCACAGCGCCCTTGTCCGGAGCCGTCAGGACGATCGGCTGGTCCACCATCCCATAGCCCTGCACCATGGAGTAGAACCGGATTGCACCTTCCTTCGTGAGAGCGACCACAGCCTGCGGCACGCCGAACCCACCCGGCCGTGCCGCGATAGCGACCACGTCGCCGCGCTGGGCCGGCACGGGCCAAAGCAGGAATGTTCCGTCGTGCATGTTCCGATAAAACCGGAGGTTGCCGGCGGCATCCAGAAGAGCCACGGCGCCGGCGCCTTCACCATCAAGATCCACTACCGCCAACTGGCGAACGTTTTTCGCGCCGGAGAACGGTTGGCTGGCACGGAAGGCGCCACCGCCAAGGTTGCGAAGCAGTACCGGCGCCCCGTCGACCGGCGCTAACAGAAGGTCCATATCTCCGCTGCCGGTGGCGCCAAGCGGCCAAACACCGGCCAGAGGCTGGTTCACGATGGACGCGGAAACACCCCGTATCGCTGCCGCAGCGCCGAAGAGACCGGGCTTTGCTTGCGGATAGATGCGCAGGCCACCGGCGCCGGCGCAGACCAACGCCGGACGGAATGTGTAGAACAGATCGGCGGCGGCAATGCCGTATCGCGTTGGCGGTGTGTGCGTGGCCCCGCCAGGGAACTTCAATGTGAAGCGAGGCTGATCCGCTTCCAGGATCGTCACGCGCGATCCGTCTGCCGTGACCAGCGCCGGCGGGGCCTCCGGCGCAGCGTATACGCCGGCCCCTCGGAACTGCCGGGCCGTAACCGTTGAGACCTGCGGCTGGAGCGAAAACATGCCCAGGAACGGCGCGCGTGTTGCTCCCGGCAGTGGCCGTATTGTTACCGTCATGTTGGGATTTGGCGGGGCTGTAACGGCCTGCGGCACGGGAACGGCAACCGGCTGCATGATCGGCTGCATGTTGTGCAGATCTGGGGGGCCCGCGATGGCTGCCTCGTCGGCACGGTAGGCCGGCAGCGGCCTCAGGAGGTTTCGCAGCACCACCGCCTGCGCGGCGAGTTGAAACGGCGCCGCAGCCGGTCCAAGCTTGCGCAGCTCAGCAAGTTCCGCGCGCACGTCGGCCTGCGGCGCAGGGAGCAGCGCCCCCAGCGTCTTCATCGCTTGCCCAAACAACGCGGCGCTGTGAGCTTCTGTGGCAGCCACGAGCATTTCGGCGGAGATGAAGAGATTATCCGGCCGCGTCCGCGCTATCACGGTCAGATAGAGCGATATCTCCACGGCGTTCTGCTGTGGCGACTCCACCTGGAGTTCACGGACGTACTGCCATCGGATATGCGCGTTAGATTGCGGTGAGGAGGCCGCGGCGTAGAGCCATTTGCGCGCCAGCGCCGGACGGTTAAGTAGATCGACACCATACAACGCACCATAGAGCGCGTCGATCCGGCCGTCACCGGGCGCCAGGCGGGCGGCTCGTTTCAGGTCCGCCAGCGCCGGCCCGGTTGCGCCATCCATCTTCATTTCAACCACCGCCAGGTCGGCCCATGCGGCAGGCTCATCGGGCGCCAGGCGAGTCGCTAATCTCAGATTATGGAGCGCGATGTCGTTGGCATCCACCGTGGCGCCGGTCTCCAAAGCGGTGACGCCGGCGTAAAAGGCGCCGAGAAACGCCGTATATCGGGCACTGCCGGGCTTCGGAATATCCGCGCGACCGCAGCCCGCGCAGAGCATGACCAGGGCGAGAACTGGGGCAGCGGCGAATCTCCGGATCAATCTTCAGCCCTGCACCCGCGCGTTTCCGGTCCGCTCAAACTTGCCCCACCCCACAGCGCCGCCACGCACTGCGGCAACCAGCGACTTCAGCATCACATAGTACATCAACTGCCGGTAGACAAACCGCTGAAAGAACAGCCAGAAAAGCAGTTTGTAGTTGCCGCGGTCCATCCGGATAGCCACAGCGCCGGCCAGGAGTTCCGCCATGGCAAACGCCAGGTACATCAGCCCAATCTGGGAGAAATTGCCTTCGAACAGCGACCAGACGACGGTGATATCCATCACGGGCGAAATCGCCGGCAGCAGAACCTGATAGATCCACAGGCTGGGAAGAACAAACCAGCCGAATGCGCCGTAATCAAACAGGGCATCACGGTGCTTCCAGAGGCACTGGAGCGTTCCAAACGCCCATCGAAATCTCTGCCGCGCCAGGTTGTGCAGCGTCTCCGGCGCCTCCGTATATGCAATGGCGTCGTTGTCGTTGACGATGCGGTAGCCTTCCCGCCGCAGCCTCCAGGTGAGATCGGTATCCTCGGCCAGCGTGTCGGATTCGTACCCGCCGACGCTTGCAACTGCATTACGCCGCAGGGCGCCAACAGCGCCGGGAACCACCGTGATGCAGTTCAGCAGGTCGTATCCGCGGCGGTCAAAGTTCTGACTGGTGATGTACTCAACCGATTGCCACTTCGTGAGCAGGTTGCCCACGTTTCCGACGCGCACGTTGCCGGAGACGGCGCCAACGCGTGGGTCGCTGAAATGCTCCACAAGCTGGCGGATGGTATCCGGCGTGAAGAGGGTATCGGCATCCAGCGAAACCACGATCTCGCCGCCGGCATCCTCCAGTCCGCGGTTGAGCGCCGAGGCCTTGCCACCATTCGGTTTTGAAATGACGTGCACGTTCGGGTTGTTGGCGAAGGCGGCTCTAGCCGTATCGGCGGTGGCGTCGCTGCTGCCGTCATCCACCACGATTACCTCAAGCGCGGGATAGCTGCTGTTCAGGATGGCGTTCACGGTCCGTACAATCACCGCCTGCTCGTTGTATGCCGCAATCACCACGCTCACGCCCGGCTGGTAGTACGGATCGGCGACGCGAAAACGCTCGCGTCGCCGCTGGATCAGCGCCAGCGTAACCAGCAGGCCGACGCGCGAGAAGCCCAGGATGATGGAGAGCAGGAAGAGTGTGGTCAGCGTCCGCTGCAGGGAGTAGACCACCTCAAAAATGTACTGGTCCATGCCGATCAGCAGGATGTCTCGGCCCGATATCTTCGGCATCAGGCGGCTGCGCGGCAACCCACGCAGTTGCTCGATGCTGATGAAGGTGTAGCCGAGCGAACGCAGCTTGTTGATAATCGTAGGAAGCGCCGCCACAGTGCGGCTCCGGTCGCCGCCGGCATCGTGAAGCAGCACAATGCTGCCCACGTCGCGGTTGTCGATGACGCTGTTGATGATCTCCTGTGCGCTGCGCGGTTTGCGCGTATCCACCGCGTTGGTACCGGGCTTCAACTCAAACAGGCGCCAGTCCTGCGGGTCGTTGGTTTCTCCCACGGTGATGTAACCAAGCTTCGCTGCCAGAATCATCGGCTCGACTTCCGCAGCCGTTTGCGGTTCCACATCTCCACCGTATGGCGGGCGAAAAAGCGTGGTGCTGTGGCCGGTGATTGCCTGGATGACGCGCTGGGTGGTGTTGAGCTGAAGAACCTGTGCCTCGCGACTCAGTTCGAACAGGTCCGGATGCGACCACGAGTGGTTTCCGATATCATCGCCCATATCCCACTCGCGCCGTACATCGTCCGGCCAGGCCTCGGCGTTGCGTCCAACCACGAAGAAGACCGCCGGAACGTGGTACTTCTGCAGGATGTCCAGCACCTCGGGCGTGTAGGTTGGATCGGGACCATCGTCGAACGTGAGCAGGATGCGCTTGTCGGGGTTGCCCGACCCACCCCCATAGCGCCGCACCACCGAGGCTGAAGGCAGCATCGGCTGGCCAGTGGCCGGATCTTTGGCATACGTCTCGTTCGTAATCAGTCCGGTATCGGGCGCCACGATCAACGTGCGGTGGCCATCGGATGGATTGGCGACCGGCTGCAGGAGCTCGCCGTCGCCCTCGAAGTCGACTTCCGCCTGTCCGCCATACGAGACGGTATTGAGGATGCCGGACTGCACTTCGCTCGTCCAGTTGGCGTTCCAGTTTGCCTTGTTGAGAAAACTCCAGATTGTTGGATCCTCGGCGCCCATAAACCAGAGCGCAGCGCCGCGAACGCCGTATGGCTTGGCCGCGAGGAGCTGGTTGTACACGCTGACGGCGTCCTGCATCCAGACGACGTGGTCGAGTTCGCGCTGGTTGCCGTGCTGATCCACCTCGACATCGGCGTACTGATAGGTGGGATTCAGGCTTCCCGGCGCGATATGGATGACGGCATCGGGCTGGCTCTCCTTGGCCGTGATAATGGCGCTCTGAAAGGTTAAATCCTCTGCCGTGGTGGTGCCGCTAATCCAGTCGTATCCGTGGTTTCCAACACCCATCACGATTTTGCTGGCGGGAACCTGCTGAAGGATCTTGCGCAGGTTCTGCACCGTCCAATCGACGCCGGCCACGGCGCCCGGCGCCGTACCTCCCGCATGCTCGTCGTAGAGCATCGGGACAATCCAGTTGGTAACGGCAGCCAGCTTCGGCAGGTCATACGCCCCACTGCCCACCTCCACATCCTCGGTCACCAGAAGGCCGAGCGGGTGCAGGGCCTGCCAAAGCTGGGTCATAAACAGTGTGAGGCCATTCTTGTCGTCGGTATCCACCTCCTCAAAATCCACGTTGATCCCCTGCATCTGGTTCTTCAGCAGCCAGGCTTTCAGGTGTGCGATCACCTGCGTGCGGGCCTTCGCGCTGGAGACGATGGAGTGGACGGCCCGCGTATCCCAATCGGCCGCCGATTCATCGGCGCCGGGCGGCTGCGTGTAGTTGTTGATGAGCGGCAGGATCGGCACACCGTGCGCGCGCACAAATGGCGTGATGTCGTTCTTATCCAGCGCCCGCTGGCGCGCATCAACAAACGGCTGGCTGCGCGGATCTGTATTGGCGTAGTTGTATCCCGAGGCCTTCAGATGCAGCCACTCCGGAATGAAATGCGTGAGCGCAGTGATGTGCCGGTGAACCGAAACCGGTGACGTCTCCTCCCAGTTGACGTAAAACCCGGCAACCACCGGCGCCGGTGCGTTGGTGGTGGGTACAAGCACTGTGGCCGGTTGGGCCGGTGCATGCGCTGCAAGAAACGCCTGCGCCTTGCGTGCGCGTGTGCGCTTGGCGCGCGCTTCACGCGCCTGCAGCACCTTGAGGCGCTGGACGTCACGCGCCTGGGCAAAGGCCAGTTTGCGCCGCGTATGTTCGCCCAGTATCGGCTCCATATTGCCGATGTCGCTCACAATCTGTACGCGTGGCAGCGGGCTGCGGGGCATAAAGACAACCGCAAACGCGCTGACGAGAAGTGTAACCGTGGCGGCAGCAACCAGCAGCGCAACCGGCACTCCCAGGCGCACCACCAGCGGCCAGCGACGGCTGTGGGCGTCGAAAAAGACTGGCAGCGACGGACCTGCATCCTTACCGGTCTCAGAGCGTGGTTTGGGCTGTTCGTCAGGTGGTTGCGGCAATGGGTGGTTCTTACGACGAAGGCGCGCCCGGGTTGACGGCGTGGATGCTGCCCATCGTCACGTTCATTTTGACTTGAACCGCGCTATTCCGCTATACTGCAGCCGTGCCATCCGCCGCATCCGGGATGCGGCACGGCGCGCTGTTTGTTCTGCAGGGAGTTGGAATGATCGCCGATTCGCCTCTTTATTGCCGTATTGGACTAACGTTTGCTGCGGCCGCGGCCGCGATTGCTGCTTTTCTTCCTGCTGGCGCCGGCGCCGGTCTTGCGCCGGATCCGGCACACTTTTGCAGCGCCGCGTCCACGCTCCAGGGCAAGGTGCTGGTGACGCGGTATGTGCCCGACGCCCTTGCCAAAATCGGCCCCGATTTCCGCACGCTCTACGCAGTTCGCAAACTCAAGTTTGCGTGGAAGCAGCCGGGCAAGATCCGCATCGAGGGCACCTCGCCGATCCTCGGCAGCGCACTTCTGCTGGTAGATGGTCCCACTCGAACCTTCGAGGTGCCGAAACTGCGCATCCATCAGACGCAGAATCTGGCGACGCACCCGACGCAGCGCCTCTCGATACTGGAGTACGCGGGGCTTATCTCTGCGGACACGGTCAAGGAGATGCACTGGGCGCATGTGGGCGCGGCCGATTTGAATGGTCATCAGACCGAAATCTACGACCTGGCATGGCTGGGCGTTACCAGCCGGAGCCACTACCGGGTATGGATAGATGACGATACGCACATAACCGATCAGCGTGCCTGGTTTGACAGCGCGGGCAAGCTCAAGGCGACGTTCCGGTACGAAGCGCCGCAGCAGATCGTCCCGGGGATCTGGGCGCCAACGCGCATCGTCATTCTAAACGCCGATGGAGCCGTAGGCGCCGAAACCGAGTTGAGCGACGTGTCGGCGAACGGCGTGCTGGCCGACAGCCTGTTCCAAGCCGGTTCGTGACACCGCCCCCGGACGCCGGCGCGCGCCGGTATCTCATTGTCGCCCTGTGCCTCGTGGCTCTTATTCAGGGCGTGCGGCTTTTGACGCTGACGCACTGGGAGCTCTCGCCGGACGAGGCGTACTACTGGGTCTGGTCGCGCCATCTGGCATTGAGCTACTACGACCAGGGTCCATTGATCGCGGTTGTCATTCGCATCACGACCAGCCTGTTCGGCAGCAACACCTTCGGCGTGCGGCTTGGCGTCTGGGCGTGCACAACCGGCGTTCTGCTTGCCGCCATTCAGTTGGCTCGTCGATTCTTTTCGGATCGCGCGGGCCTGATTGCGGCTGTGCTGCTGCTCTTCACGCCGCTGACCACGGTCGGCAGCGTAATCGCCACCTATGACGAACTGGCGGCTCTGGCGTGGGCAGCCGTGATCCTGGCGCTGGAGCGCGCGATTTACGGCCCGGAACGGCAGCAGCGATGGTGGTGGCTGAGCGTCGGTGTTTGGGTCGGTCTGGGGATGCTGGCGAAATACACCATGATTCTGGTGGCCCCATGCGTGCTCCTGTTTTTGGTGCTCTCACCGGAGCATCGCGTCTGGTTAAAACGCTGGGAGCCCTGGGCGGCGCTCGCCATCAGCTTCGCGATGTTCTCCGGCGTACTTGTCTGGAATGCCGGGCATCACTGGTGGACGTTCAGCCATGTGCTCTACCTGGCGAACAAATCGCGCATGACGGCATCGGACCGGTTCGCTGAGTTTACGGGGTCACAGGCCGGACTCCTGGGACCGGTGCTCTTCGTTGGCGCACTGTGGGCTTGCGTGGCGAAGACCAGACTGGACCGATCGCGCCAGGTGTTTCTTGTTTCTCTGGGCCTTCCCGTGTTTTTATTCTTCTGCCTGCTGGCGCTCAAATCGAAAGTGCAGGCCAACTGGGCCGTGACAGCGTGGATCAGCCTGGTGGTGCTTTGGGCCGGCAACCTGGACGACGGCCTGACCGAAGCGGGCAAGCGCCGGCGCGCGGCACGCAACCTCATTGGCGCATCGGTCATTACCGGATCGGTGCTGTGCGCGCTTATCCTCTGGCCGTCGTCACGGCGCCTGATTCACCTGAGGTTGAAGGCGAAGACGGATGTGACCAACACCACGCACGGCTGGCGAAGCCTGGCGCACGAGGTCGCTATCCTGCGCTCCGTGACGGAAAGCAAAACGGGCCGTCCCGTGTTTGTGGCCAGCAATGGCTACGAGTACTGCAGCGAAATGGCATTCTATCTGCCGGATCACCCGCAGACGTGGGACCTGTTCCTGCACAACAGGCTGGATACGTACGCCACATCGATCGACCAACTGCGCGCACACCTGGGCGAATCGGCAATCTTCGTCAGCGATTCGCAGCAGAGTGACAAGGATCTGCGCGCTATCTTCGGCAGCGTGGAGTGGCAGCCGCCGATGCCGGTCTACCGACCCGGCGTCTATCGCGGCGCTATCAAAACCAACTACATTGCCCTCTGCGGCAACTTCAATCGATACGAGGGTCTGAACTGGGCCAGTAGAGGGTGACGGAGATACCGCCTATTTCGGTATGCCCATGCCCATCGACTTGTAGATGCTCTCGATGAGGTCCTTATCCTGCTTCGCCGGCTTGTTGGACGGATTTGCCACCAGCGCCGTGCGAAACAGAGCAAGCGCCGCGCGGTATTGAATAGGCGGCGGCAATTTGCCGCGGTCCAGCATGATGGTATGCCCGTAGGTGTAGGCCTCGGTGGAAAACGCCGTACGCACCGCTTTATCCTTCGGCTTTCTGTGAAGCTTTGCCAGCGCAGCGTTGTACTTCTTCTGCATGGGCAGCAGCGACTTATCCAGTTTCGGAGCCTCCACCAGCGCTTGAGCCGTGGTCACCTTCTCGTACTTGCCGGCAGGGTTGGGGCGCTTCGGCGGTTTGGACTTATGGGTCTGCGCGCCGCACACAGCGGGCACAAGCGCCGCCGCGAGAATGACTGGCACAAGTGAGCGTAGTCGCATAATGGGAACTCCCTGAAGAACCGTAGGTCGCGCCGGCTGCATGGCGGTGGCCGCTTGCGGTGCATTGAAGAGTACCCGAAGCGCGCGCGGAGTAATATGCAGGACAGATTGCAGCGATAATCGAATGGTCGCAAAAGGTGGTTTGGCGCAAAAGCCTTTGCATAAGGAGACAAGTATGCCGAATTCGCGGCCTGATGGCTTCCTCTCCGTACCGACCGTTGGCAGCGGCGCACCCGTTTTGGTGCTGCATGCCTGGTGGGGATTGAACGACACGATTCGGGGGATTTGCGCGCGGCTTGCCGAAGAGGGCTTTGTGGCGTTCGCGCCGGATCTCTACCATGGCAAGGTGACGAACAGCGTTGCTGAGGCAGAAACGCTGGTTCGCGCGCTCAACCGCGACCCGGACCACAGCGAGGCCGTACTGGCCGAAGCAGCCCGGTTCGTTACCGAACACGCCGACCGCAGCGATCGCGGCCTCGCCGTGATCGGTTTCTCGCTCGGCGCCAATTTCGCGCTGGACGTTGCGGTGGGTAATCCGGAGAATGTGCGCTCCGTGGTGCTGTTTTACGGCACCAGCGGCGGCGACTTCAGCGCGTCAAAGGCTGCGTATCTCGGTCACTTTGCCGAAAACGACCCGTTCGAGCCGCGATCCGAGGTTGACAACCTGGAGCAATCGCTGGAGCGTGCGGGGCGGCCTGTCACGTTCCACCACTACGCCGGCGCCGGGCACTGGTTCTTTGAACCGGACCGTGCTGACAGTTACGACGCGGAGGCTGCACAACTGGCTTGGGATCGAACGCTTGCCTTTCTGAAGCGCCCGGCTGACGGGTAGTTGTGCGGAGGGCCGAAGGCCATGCAACTCCGACCCTCTTCGTCGCTCAGCGAGGATGTGCAGCCTGCAGCCGCATCGCCGGAGGCTCACCGGATGACGGGGTTAAGTTCTCCCGGGTCACCGGTCATCGGCTAGCGGGTCCTTTGATGATGCGGTGAGGCGGAGCCGACCCGCAAGGCTCCCATGCGTTCCTATAAAAGCCCGCATACCTCCTGTTCTTGTCACCGAGAACGCGTGAGGTACCAGCAACATGACACTCTCGTCGGTTCCGGACTACTCAGGCGCTGCCCGACCGGAGTCCTATATGTCGTAGTTGTCCCGTATGTCCCATTTCCGCCCGGTACCGACAAACGCGACGTCTGAGACCTCGTCTTTCCCAGCACCCGAAGCGGCTTGAGCGGTAGGGCGGCACCCTCCTGCCAAATGCGGTTCTTTCGGCCGGGCCGAGCTGTCCGCCCACGCCGATGGACCACAGCGCAGGTGTGGTGCCTACCCATCCAATTACGGGCGACCAATCGTGGCAGACGACCATCCAGCCGGCCGCAGGCGCCACCAGCCGCATTCCCGCCCATCAACCCTCGGGCCGGCTGCTGTGAGGCCCGCCGGTGCTCCCAAGCTCCCGCCGCTCCGATTAAGCCCTTTTCGCCATCGACGGTAGGCCAGCGGCACCGTCACCTCCCTCCGTGCTGCTCTGCCGGCGCCGCCGTATCGTGCCTAGCGCCCGCCCTGCCGCATCGCTCACCAACCGGTCGGGACTGTCGACCGCGTGTTCCAGTGCATGAACAGCTTCGCTGTCGTCACGCGCGGAGAGCGCAGCAGCGGCATTCCGCAGCAGCCCGCGCATCTTCGTCCTCTTTACCGCGCTGCCTTTGAACTGCTCACGAAACTGCTCTTCGGTGAGCAGGCAGAGATCGCTGGTGCGCGCGTGCCGCGTGATGTCGCGTGGCTGAAATGCCGGCTCGGTGGTGGGTTGCGAGCGGCGCAGATTGAAGGGGCACACCTCCTGACAGATGTCGCAGCCGAAGACGCGGTCGCCGGCGGCTGAGAGCGCCGGTGCAAACTCGTCCGGGATATCGCCCTTCAGCTCGATCGTAAGGTACGAGATGCAGCGGCGCGCATCCAGGGTGAAGGCCTCTGTGAGCGCACCGGTTGGGCATGCATCCAGGCAGGCCGTGCATGTTCCACACCCGCCCTCGGCCGGCACGTCGGGCGGCATCTCAACGTTAGTGATGATCTCGCCAAGCAGGAAGTACGAGCCACGCCGCGTGTTGATCAGCATGGTGTTCTTGCCAAACCAGCCGATCCCCGCCTTCTGCGCCAGCTCGCGCTCCAGCAGCGGACCCGTATCCACATAGACACGTCCCGACGCTCCAGGCGGCGCGCGCTCGATGAGGAGATCAAGCAGCTGCTGCAGGCGCGGTCGCATCACCTCGTGATAGTCGTCGCCGCGCGCGTAACGCGCAAATATGGCACGACCTGCTTCGGCCGGCGGCGTTCCGGGGCCTTCGACCTCGTCGCAGTAATAGGTCATGCCCACCACGATAACCGACCGCGCGCCGGGAACAATCTCGCGCGGATCGAAACGCCGTTCGAGACCGCGCTTCAGGTACTCCATCTCGCCGGCAAAGCCATGGGCCAGCCAGGCGGCGTATTCAGCGGCGAAGAGTGAGGGTTCCGCTGCGGCGATGCCCACCAGATCGAAGCCGAGATCGCGTCCATGCGCCTTCACCAGCGCAGCCAACGTAGGCGGCGAGAGTTGTGGCATGGCGTGCCTGCAAGCCGACCCGGCGGCGGCCCGCCCTACCCGACCGCCCTGAGCGCCTCGCCGATCGACATCTGCACACAGGTAAAGGTCGGCGTGTCGCGCAGCGTGTAACCGCTGGACTCGGTTTCGCGCAGCGCGTGAACAAGATCCAGAAAGTCCGATGGGATGTCGGTTTCAAACGCCACCACAAACTCCTGATCATCGAGGCCAAACGAGTAGGTGGTGTTGAGCTTTACGGTGGGAAACAGGTGGCCAACTTCGATGTGCGTCTTCATCAAGGCGCCGCGCTGCTCGGCAGTGAGCAGATACCAGGCGCGCGTCTTGACGAACGGATAGACAAACAGGTACTTGCGACCTGTAGGCCGCAAGACCAGCCGGCGTCCGGGCGGGCCCTTCTCGTGCGGATCCTTGTACTGCGAGTCTTTGGTCATCGACAGGTAGCAGTACGGCAGCGCGGCCCACCGCCCCATCCCGGTTTGGAGGAGCGTTGAGGTCGCGCTCTTGATGGCGTCCAGATCCGGCCCGGCGCTCCAGAGCAGCAGATCGCAATCACCGCGTATGCCGGTGAGTGAATAGCTGCGGACCATGTGGTCGTCTGCGGCATCCTCCACCGCGCAGGCAAACTCGGCGCGCTGCGCATCGCGCAGTTCGTCGGATTGCCGGCGGAAGGCGGCGTCGAACTTGTAGAAAGCAAACTGGACAAATGTGCGTCCACGATTTTCCATGGCGAGGTCCTACCCAAAAGATGGCGTGTTGAATTCGGTGACTCTATTTTAGCCAACATCGGCGCATGCGCCGCATCGAGCGCCGAAGCACACCTTCCGGGTCCGCGGTCCGGATGGTGCGCCGAGCCCTAGCCTTCACCGGTGGAAGCGACAGTGCCATCTCCAGCACACGCCGCGAACACCTGGTCGCCACCGGTCGCGCCCGCAGCGGCAACCGGCGCGGCGTTAGGCAGTTGAAGCGAACTCCAGAACAGGAGCGGGTTCATTGAGCCACCTTTCGTATCCCTCACTGAAACGCCTGGGGGCGGTCTATGCAGCCGCCGATCGGCGCTTTGGCGCCACATATTGGCGGCGCGGCTTGCGGTAGATGGCGACGCGGCTGCCGATTGCGAAGAGGCGCATGGCCGAGGGCGATGCGTCGTCACCCAGCTCACGGGCGGCACGCAGCCGCCTGGCGGCGGCCGCGATCTTCTGCGACACCGCCTGCTTGCTCACGCCAAAGCGGGCCGCAATCTCACCCTGGGGCAGGCCGCTCAGCCAGAGGCTGATGCACTGCCGCTGGCGCAAGGGCAGGGAGGTCTTCTCGACCAGCCGGCGGAGCGAGCCGCAGTCCTCGGAAAGATCATCCTCGTCGATCCGCATGTCCATCGCCTCTTCGGCCAGAGCCAGGATCTCGTTGGCGTCGGTCAGCACTTCCCCGCGGTTTGCGCGCGCTCGGATGCAGTCACCGCAGACCGCATCCAGGATGCGCATCACCCAATAGCTGAAGCCGCGAGCGCCGCTCTCCGGCTGATACCGCGCGCGATGCTGCCATGCGTGCATGAGCGCCGTCTGAACCAGGTCGTCGGCATCGGAAGCGCCGGCGCGAACCCGTGCGCGCCGCAGCATCGCCGGGCGAAGCGCTCCGGCCATCACATCAAACTCACGGCTTCCAAAGCATCCTGAAGCACTGTTTACGTCGTCCGGCGCGGTCATCGGCATCTCCAATAGTAGACATCTGTATGCCAGTACTATCGCTCCACACCGGTTCGCGGAAACGTCCCAAGGGTCTTATCGCGGCACAGCGCCATCACCAAACCGTTGACGGCCATGGCCGCAAAGCGATTTAACGGGAAGCATGTTTCCGCAGCGAGCCACCATTCATCGGCGCCGGTTGGAGAGGGGGCAAAAAGCGATGCAAAAAGCACCTCCGGACCGGCATGCCGACGAGCGGCGCTATGCGGCGGCTCGCAGACGCATGGGGCAGTCTGCCGCTACCATCCGCCGCCTGCCCGGCACGCAGCCGGCCGGTTTGGATCCGGCCGCGGCCAGCGCATTCACGGGCGATTCGCAGGCGGGGATCACCGATATCACCGCGCTGCTGGAACAACTGTCGGCCGTACTCAGCCCGTTTACCGCCGCACTCATCGGCCTTGCGCCGGGGAGCGCCGCGGCCAACTTGCCGCTGCAAGCTGACGCCACCACCGATGTTGCGCTCAGCAGCAGTGTCTCTCCCCTACCCTGGACGCTGCACCGGCCGGCTGGTACGGGTATCACCGGGGCCGAGGCGGCATTCTGGCAGGCGCAGCGCGTGGAGACTCAGCAGCACGAGGCGCAGCTTGCCGCGCAGTTTGCTACCGGGCGCCTCACGCCGGAGGCCTGGAGCGCCGAGCTGCGCGCCATGGCGCCGGAATTCGACTACGCCTCATTGGGGCTGATGCGCCGGAGGCGCGATGCGGGGTTCATGGCGCGATGGTCGGAGGGTTATCGGCCTTCCCAGCGGATGGATCGTTCCGCGGATGCTCAGATGGAGGCCGGCGTCACCGGCGGCAGAGATGCGTCGGCCGGCCCGGCGCACGCGCTGAAGGCGCTCGGCGCTGCGATGCGCATCATAAACGACGCCGACATCGACCGGCTGAAGCAGCAGAGCCGCACCTTTGCCGAGGCCATGAAGACCATTTCGCGCGGCATGCGAGAGCTCGATCTTAGCCAGACTGCGGTCGCCCAGCGACAAATGGCTGCCGCAGTCGCGGGCATGGAGCAGCGCTACTCGGCAGAACGCGCCACGCTCCGCAGCGGATCGAGGCTGCGAACAACGGGCCTGCCTCTGCAGGAGCTTGCGGCCGCAGCGAATGATGCGCGGAATCTGGAGCAGACCTGGCTGGACGAGATCAGCGCCATGTCGCGGCTTACCTCCAGCCTCAGCGCGGGCCAGCGAGACAAGCGGTTGGCCCCGCTCAGGGCCGGCCTCTCGGCAGCCGAAGAGCACGCGTGGCTGCTGCCGCGCGAGTTTGCGGTACAGCAGTTCAACGCCAACTATCGCAGCGTACAGGGCGCGATGGTTGATGGATCGATGCAGTTTCTGCGCGGCGGCGAACCATTTGGTCGCGCAGTCACCTCCACGGCAGACTCCGTCACCAACCGGATTCTGCAGGCGCAGTTGCAGAAGTGGCTCGATCCGGCGGTCCGCGCGACGGCCGATCAGGTGACGGCCCTCACCGTAAACACACGGGCTCTGGGCGCGCTCACCGGCATTCTCACCGGCAGCAGCGCCGGGACGGCGTTTGCGCCGGCCGGCGCCTTCGGCGATCAAGGCACGTTTGGCCCTTCCGGCCCGTTCAGCCCAAACGGCGCGGTCACCGAGTGGTACCAGAACAGCGCATCCGAGGCGCCGGGCGGAGCCTCGCCGGCGAACGCGCCGTCGAGGGCCGCCACGGGTAAGGACCTCACCGCCGCTCTTGGCGCGTGGTCGATAGCGTCGCAAGGCGCCAGCCAGGGCGTGACGCTTGGCTCGATGGCCGGCGGAGCCGCAACCGGCCTCGGGCTGGCCGGTGCGCTGGGAGTGAGCGGCCCTGTCGGCGCCGCCATTGGGGCGGGGCTCACGTTGATCGGAGGTCTGTTTCACCACGGACCAGACCCCAGGTATCCCAGCGCATACAATGCGCCATCCGATTTTGAATACGACTTCTGGCGATACCAGGTGACGCACCACCCCTCCGCCGGGCAGCCCGCGCCCTCTCACACTGCAGCCGCCAACGCGGCACAGCACGCCATGGAACTGCACATCCACATGCCCGGCATGAAGGAGGTGGTCTCCCGCGTGATTCTCTCTCAGACCAGCTCCGCGGCGGCCAACCGCGTCAATGTGGATCTGGATACCTACACGCCGATCTAGTCGGCGCAGAGGAGGCGGCAGCCGATGCCGGGATACGGCGACTCAACTCCGGCCGGCACGGCCGATTCCACCTCCGATCCGCTGCTGCTCCCGGGCACCGGGATCACCGGCATCACCACGAGCATGACCGCGCTTGCCATGCGAGTCCACCGGAAGTCATCACCCGCATCCGGCTCTCCACCAAATGAGGGAGAGCTCTGGTACCTGGATGCGGCTGGTGGTGGCTGGATGCTGCTGCCGGTGCAGCCCGTCTTCACCGGCGCGATGGCGCCTACCATCTCGCGCGCCTTTCGCGAAGTTTCCACGCTGCAGTTCGCCCTGCAGGATGACGCCACCGGCAGCCTGGCGCCGGAAAACCGAAACTCGCCGTGGAACTACGACTCGGCCGCAGCCTGGTCGCCGCTGCTGGATGAGGCCCGACCGGTGCTGCTCCGCGCAGGGGCATGGTGCTGGTTCAATGCCGCGGCCGGCATCGCGCCCTCCTCCACGCTGCCCCCGGCAAACGGCACCAGCCTCTCATCGCTCACAGACGGCACGCTCGGCGATATCAGCGTCAGCAGCGCCGGGTTCGTCCAGTTTCAACCAACATCCGCCGCCGCGTTCTCATTGACGGTGGATCTTGGCACTGTTCAGCGCCTGGAGCACGCGGTTCTCCGGTTCGGTTCGCGCACCACCGGTGGCTGGGCCACCCTCCCAGCCGGCGCCGAGCTGCTGGTCTCCACCGATGGCGCTGCCTGGCAGCCTGCGTTTGCAACGCCTCGACCGCTGGGCGGCAACGGCTTCGGCGCCGGCGGAGATTGGGATGATGATCGCGATGGCAGGCAGGTTGAGGTTGCGTTTGTCGACGCCGGTCTGCCCGCCCGGTATGTGCAGTTTGAAATAACGCCAACGGGCGCGCAAACGATCTTCGTCGACCAACTTGCCATCTACACCTCAAGCCAGGGCGGCTCCGTATTGGGGTTCAACCAGTTTTGCGGCTATCTCGGTGATGGCGTGGACGCGCTGAACAGCGGACTGATCGTTGTGCAGGCTACCGATGTGCTGAAGCGCCTGGCCGATATGAACAGCGTGATGGTGACGCGGGCCTACTACCGCTGGGAGCTGGCCGACATTCTGTATGACCTGCTGACCAGCGCCAGTTACTGGCGTGGCACGGGCGCCGGATACAATGCGCCCTTCCCGCCATCCGGGATCAACTGGACCAACGGCGTCCAGTTCACCGGCTACCAGGTCCCCGTCTGGCAGGGTCGCCGCAACTCGGTGCTTGGCTACGTTCAGGAGTTGGCCAGGCTCATCGGCTGGCAGGTTTGGGCCGATGGCAGCGGCGTGCTGCAGCTTACCGCGCCGCCCTGGCAGCAGCATACGCCGGACCGGCTCTGGATCGCCGCGGCCGAGGAGGGTCAGAACGACGTGCGCCGGTGCGAGCGGATCCGGGCCGGCAAGGACCTCCGCAATCGCGTGGCGCTGCAGACCAGCCAGACCAAGAACGAAGCGCTGGCCTACTCGCTCTCCGATCCCAACAGTGTGGCGGAATATGGCGAGCGCATTGTGGTGGTGACCGACAGCCTCGCGACTTCGCTTTCGCTCCAGAAGAATCTGTGCCGCGGCATCCTGCGGGACTATGCGTGGCGGGTCCAGACGCTAAACGCCACGTTAACCACAGATGCCCAGACCGTGATCCGCGGCGTCTGCGCGTTCCGCGCCGCGGCACGGCCCAATCTGTACCCGCGGGAGTGCGACCTGCCCGGCGCACTCCACCTGCGGGAGCAGTGGAGCCTCACACAGATGCAGGAGGTGATATCGGCCGGTACATGGGAGGCTGCCTGTCAGTTTGTGCCCTACCGGCAGGCGTTTCCCGAGCCGCCGCAGCTGCTCTCCGCCGTTCCGGTCAGCGGCAGCCCCGGCTCGGCAACGCTCACATGGAGCGCCATCGCCGATACCTCGGTGCAGACGCTGAACGTCTACCTCTCAACCACCACGCCCACTCCGCCGTTCCCGCGCTGCGCCACCGGCCTCTCGGCGCTGCCGGGGTCGGGCGTTGTCAGCGGGCTTTCGGCAGGCGTTCTCACCTGGGTCTATGTGACGGCTGTGGACGACTTCGGAAGCGAGAGCCTGCCGGGCAATGTGGTCGGTTTTACACCTGGCGGCAGCTCGGGTTCGGCATCGCCTGGAGGGGTGACCAACCTGACGGCACAGTTGATCCGCACGGATACTTTCGGCATCAGCTTTGCCTATGGCTTCCAGATCCAGTTCACGGCGCCACCAGCCGGTATCTGCCGTTTGGAGCCGGTCTGGTATCCCGGCGCCGCGCCGAGCCAGCCCACCGATGTGAACAACTGGTACAGCATGCCGGCGCAGAGCAACGGCCAGTACTATGCCGGCGGCGCCGCGGCCACGCTCTACCCACGATTCGCGTGCGACACCGACTACACCGGCATGAACATCGCCGTCGCTGTTTTCACAACGCCGATCACCGCCATGGGGTTGTTGGAGAGCAACGTGGTTGCGGTTCCGATTCCCTCGATACCATGGCCGTAACGGCGGCCCGCTTCCCCATGGAGCATGCCGAATGTCATCACTGCTCAAGGCCGCCGCGGAACGCGACGCAACTGCGAGGATGCAGCGCCGCTTCTTCCAGGGTCGCGTCACCGCCGTCGACTCCATCAACTATGTGGTGCAGGTGGATGTCGGCGAGACGCTGCCCGACGGCACGCCACAGCCACTGGAGTGGCTGCCGTACGACCCGCACGCCCGGCCATCCATCGGCGACTATGTGAACCTGGCCTACAGCACGGCGCAGGGGATGAGCGCGTTTGTCGGCAGCTTTGCGCTTGGCCAGGGCAATGGAGATGGAAGCCTTGGCGAAGCGAATACCGTGAGCAGCCTCCAGGCGCAGGGGGCTTCCACCGCTCTGCAGGGCGCCGTGACGCTTTCGGCTTCCGGCGAGGTGACTCTGACCCAGGCGGGTCAGAACATCCAGATATCGGCGCCGCCGGCGGCATCGCCGGCCTCCACCGTGACGGACGTGGAACCTGCCGGTGTGGTCGGGGTTGCTGCCACCTACGCGCGCGAAGACCACGCTCACCGCGGCGTACGCAGTCTGCAGCATGCGGCAGATGGCGCCCTGTACGGCGATCTGCAGATGCAGGACAGCGTTAACATCGGCATCGCAACCGTTGGCGGCGGCTTGAAGTTCACCTTCGGCGCCACCCGCCAGGTTACCACCAACACCCTGCTGACCATGCTCGACTCGACCATCCTGGCCGGGGCAAGCGGAATCACGGTGAGCCTGCCCGACGCAACCCTGAACCAGGCGAAGCTCTACCTGATCAAGAGTGGCGGCGTCACGGACGTCACCGTCTCGGCGGCAAGCGGTCAGCAGATCGACGCTGCCACCAGCGTCACACTGGCGGCCGCATACGCCTGGCTGATCCTTCAGAGCGACGGCGTGCAGTGGTGGATTCTGGCCCAAAGTCCCGCGGCAAACCCCGCCGGCACGCGCAAGTGGGCATTCGCATCGGCCAACGACGGCACGCGATACCTGATCCAGGCCACCGACTGCATCCTCCAGATGACGGACCATTCCACTCCGGTGGCCAATTCGGTGGAGATGCCGGCGGCCGCCGCCGCGCTGACCGGCCAGCTCTGGATGATCCACGCCGCCGGCAGCCATACGGTGGGCGTGATTGCCGCATCCGGCAGTCTGGATGGCGGCAGCAGCATTTCGATAGCAAGCGGACACAAGCGCACGCTCTACTGCGACGGCTCCAACTACTGGAGCGTCTGCGACGAGTGACCTGAGGAGCTTCCTTGGCAAATAACACGGTTCTGAATCCGGGCAGTGGCGGCGATACGCTGGTCACCGAAGACGTTGGCGGCGGCGTGAAGATCGCCGCGGGAAAGCTGCACACCGGCGCGGCCGGCGCCGACGGTGGCCCCGTGACGCTGGGCAATCCGCTGGCGGTACAACTCTCGAACGGCGCGGGAGCTTACGGTACGCCCAGCTCGCCGATTTCCGTTACGGTGGGCGATTTCCCCACCACACAGGCGGTTACCGCCGCCGCAGGCGCCGAGGCCGACGGCCACAGCGCGACGCTTGGATTTACATCCGACGGCGCCTGGAGCGGTTCCGGTTCCGGCACGGCGATCGCGGTTCTGAAGGCGGTATGGCAGCGGCTGCGAGGCGGCCAGCAGGCGATGGCCGTCAGCCTGCCGGTGGCGATTGCCTCCGATCAACCGGCGCTGCCGGTATCTGCAGCGACGCTGCCGCTTCCTGCCGGCGCGGCCCAGGACGGCGCGGATGCAACGGGCGTCTCCGCGCCGCCAGGAGCCTCCGGGCTGCGCGGCTGGCTGAGCGGGATCTACAAGCTGCTCAGCGGGTCGATCGCGGCATCCGGCTCCATACCGGTCGGTTCCGTCGCGTCCGGTTACCCGGTGCTCGCCGGCGGCAGCGATGGCGCCAACGTGAGGATGCTCTACGTGACCGCGGCCGGTTACATCGGCACCTACGCGCAGCAGCGAGCCAGCGTCGGCAGCCAGGGCAACCTGTGGAACGCCGCTGTGGTCGGAGCAGGCGGCACATCGGCCCTCGTGAACGTTATCAACGGCCAGCCGCTGGTCAGCATCTTCGGCAATGCATCCTCCGCCACTACCATCACCATCTACTTCAGCGCCGACCTGGTGCACTTCTACAACACCGGAACCACCATAGCGGCAAACGGTGACTTTGCGCTGACGCTGCAGACCGGCGCCTTCTACCTGCGCCTGGTAAGCAGCAGCGCGTGCACCATCACGGCAACGGCCACCGGAAAGGTATAGCGCTTATGAACTACAGCACCGTTATCGCGGGCGCAGCGTACGACACATCCACGGCTTCGCAAACCGGCGCGGCCATCACCGACTCGCTCGGTACGCCGGTAACGCTGTTCCTCACGCCGGAAAACAACTGGTTTCTGCTGCAGGTGGGCCGGCCGCAGGATGGTGGCTGGTGGCAGATCGTTCCGATGGCGCCGGCGGACGCGTGGACGTTTCTGGCGAACAGCCAGCCGTCGGTCTGCGCGCAGGCTTTTCCAGCCGGCCAGCCGGCCTAGACCCACATTCCGCACCGGCGCGGGCCAGCCGGAGGCGATGCGTTCGTGGCCCAACACCCTTCCCGGCTGCCGGTTTCGGCGGCCTCTTCCGTTCCGGAGACTTTATGACAAATCTCAACATCACGCACATCATCGCGCTGGCGGCCGGCGCGCTTCTGGCCCACCTTTCACAGCGCAGCGCCCGCGACGCCGCCGACCAGGCGATCAGCTGGCTGTTCCACCGCCCGCTCCACGTGCCGGCGGCCTCGGCGCAGAAGCTGGAGACCATCCTCCGTGCGCCTTCCGGCGTGGTCGGCGATGTGGAGGACCTGATCGCGCGCGCGGCCGCGGCGGCGGCGGATGCCGCCATCGCACGCATCACGCCGCCCCGAGGAGCCTGACAGCCATGACACGCAACGGAGCAGCGGCCGCTCCACCAACCGGACAGGACGGAGGAGCGGCCTGGTTCTGGCGCGAGATTCTGCGCGAGGTTCACAAGCTGGGCGCTCAGTTGAGCGACGTCTGCGCGCGCTGCGCCGCCATCGAGACGCGACTCGACGCCATGGAGCGCGACGTGCAGCGGCGGGCCATCCAGATGCGCTGGCTGGTTGGCCTGGCGGCTACCGGCGGCTGCATGATGGCAGCCGCGCTGGCGCCGCTGCTGCTGCGGATGGTTCGCTGATTTCAACTAGAAGGAGGAGCGATGCAAGGAGATATCGGGGCCGCGGTTGCGGCCGTGGCCGAGCGTTACGTGGGTATTCGCGAGATTCCGGCCGGCAGCAACCGGGGTGAGCACATTGACCGCTGGAACCGGGAGGTCGGAAACCCCATCGGCAGCCCGTGGTGCGCGGCGTTTGCCTGCTGCGCCGCGCGTGAAGCCGGCGTGGAACACGGTCCCTGGACGGGCAGCAGCGGCGAAGTGGCGAACTGGGGCGAGCGGACCGGCAGCGGCGTCTCAGGCGGCGACGTATGCGCAGGCTGCCTCGGCGCCGTCATCAACCCGGAGACAGCCACCGGCCACTGCCACACCGTGGTGGCCGTCTCCGGCCCGGATTCCGATGGCGTCATCGACACCGTGGAGGGAAACGAAGGCAACGCCGTAAGGCGCAACCGCCGTCACGCCGATACCGTTGACTGGGTTGTACCGTGGGGACCGGAGTAAGGCTGCCCGGTTCTGCTCCGTCATCCAAGCCCGCCGCTGTCACTCGGAACACAAAGCGCGGCTGCACGGCACGGTGGAAGAGTGCCGGTGGGAGGGTTAAGGTGCGGCAGGAACGGCGGCAGATTGGGGATATGGTTCGTCCATGGCATGCTCCCACGATTTGAAGACGTGTAAACCAGACTCCTCTCGACACCTACGAGGGAGGATTATTCCCCAGATGTCCAGTTTCACGGAGAAGTAGATTGAAAGGCTCCTCGGCGATCTGAAGGCTGGCGCGCCCATGAAGACGGTCTGCGCGACACAGGGCGTGAGCGATGTGACGGCCTACACCTTGCGGCGTAAACACGCCGCCATGGAGAACGATCACGTTAAGCGGCCGCGGATGCTAGAGAGGGAGAACGAATCGCTCAAGCTGCTGGTTGCAGAGCGTGAGCTTGAGATCTCCGCGGTAAGGAAACTCTGGGCAAAAAACGGGTGGGCGCTCTCCAGCGGCTGCGGGAGCGCGGCTCCTGACGTCTGAATGTGTTACGGCCAGGCGAGCCTCTAAGATCGCGGGCGTCTCCATGGCGGCGCCGTATCGCAATAGTGCTCGGGAAAAGGACATCGGACCTACGTGAAAGGCTGCGCAAGACCTGGCGGCCGAACATGGGCTGCCGCATGGCGCACGCCCTCGTTCGATCGCAGTTTGCGCCGCTGAACATCAAGCGGGTTCACCGGGTCTGGAAGGAGGAGAAGCTCGGGCGGATGAAGCAATAGCGTCAGGAGCGAACTGACGCAACACACTGCGGATTCTAGTTAGGCCGTCTCCAACGTTGGGGCAGACCGGACCTTCATTACGATGTCCTTGAAAGTCAAGCGAACAAACTTTTCGGGCTTCGCATCGCTCAATGAGGCGTCGAAGACTGCCGGTGTCGCGCCCACTCCTTTTTAGAGCATATTATGTTGCATAATCACACGCTTACCCGGATCGGCATTGAGAGCGGCAAGACAAGTCTGCGCGGCATCCTATCGGGTCCCTGGGCCCAGCCCTTTACCCACTCGCCCTGTGCGTAAATGTGTAAATCCGTAAATTCGTAAATCGAAAGGGCTAGGCGTATGATGAGACCCAGAACATTCAGTGCGCTAGTACGTGCTGGCGGCCCGGAGCGATTTGTCCGTGAGGCGTCCGAACGAGCTGCCCGGCTCGAGCGTGAACACTGGCTTAAGACACTCGAAGCCGAGGCATTACGCCAATGCGGGAAAGAAGCGGAAATATGCGCCACGTACCTCGACGGTCTGCGGCGCAAGCTCAATTCAACTCGTGCTGACGTCGCTCCTCGCGAGGATAGACGTGGCCGAGTGCAACGGCTGCACGCGCTTGGGGTTTGGGGGGAACACAAGGCCGTCGCATTGCTAAAGCGAGCAGGTTTCAGCGATGTATGCGAACTCAATGCGCAGTTTCCTAATCATCAGTTCGCTGACATTCTGGCAGAGCGCGACGGGAAGAAATATCTAATTGGCGTAAAGACTCGCAACAAATATCAAGCGAGCGGCCGATTAAACCCGACATACAACATAAGAAAGAAAGAAGCAGATATCCAAGCTCTTGCGGATAGGCATGAAGCCGTTCTTGCTTGGGTGGCTATCTCTGTCGTCCCTGAGCAACAGAAGTTCAGCGCGTATTTCGGCACGATAGACGAAATCCAATCGAGCGGAGAACGATTCTCTATTCCGATGACGCCGGAACACACAGCGAGGTATGATCGCCTGTCTTGCCCGCTGGAAGAAACTGATTCGTCGATTGAGCCGGATTGGACAAACGGCGGCAATGCGAACCGACCGGAATAATGGGTTCGCATATGATGCGTAATCAACCTTGGGTCGACGGAGTAGGAGACATGCGAAGAGCGGGTCCCTCGTTCGAAAAGCATCTTGAGTGGGCTGAGCCTCCCATCCGGCCGGTGCAGGACTATCTCCGTGGTCGAATCAGGGCCTTGGCCGAATGGGAGAGTAAGTCGCAGATCAACCGTGAGTGGCCTACGAAGTTGAGCGGGATTTCTGCGAAGTAAGGGCCCAGTGAAGCGGGAATCCGTCAGGTTTTTCGATGCGGGAGTACGAGACCCCAAGGGCCACGTGACAGCTTTCTCGGGCAAAATGGTCGGTGTACCAGAGTGAGCTGCGAATCGACGCCGTAGAACTTATGGACTACACGATCCTCTTCATCGAGGCGTCGTACCGATCTCCCTTGGCTAGTGAACCGCGCCCTGCACTCTATCCAGCCCTTTGCCGGACCCCACCGGGGTCCAGCATATCCCCCTCAGCCTCGTCGCCTAGGCTCCGGTTCACTTTCTGGAGGAGTCTGCTTGTGGTCTCTCGTTCAGTCAGTGAAGAGTTTGTGGTAGACCTCTCCCGAGGTCCCGCGGGACCCTTCGAAGCCCAGTGTGGCGCTTGTTATGCAGCCCTCCGATAGGACTTGCCCGAGTCGTATCAGGTACTCGTCGATGCTCAGGTCGGTTGCCTTATTCCATAGCGAGGTCCCTACCGCAGCTCCGGACGAAGTGGCGGAGCGCCACGTGTAGTGTCTCGCGATGGAGTCCGGCCGCCGCCCGGGGCACTGTAAGGGTCACGACCCACCCGGGATTGTGCAACACGGTACTGCCGTCTGTAGCCATCGTGGGGTATCCCTCGCTCGGCACAACAGACATTGTGCCGAGCGAGGGTCCGGTAATGGTCAAGCCCAAACCGGACCTGTTGAGGTTCCGTACCGCGGCCTGTACTATGAACTTGGCGCGAGACCTGGCGCCCCGGGACGACTAGACCGTACCAAGGATCTCGTCCAAGTCGATGCCGTCCTCCATACCCGTGACTGACCTGCACTGCCAGGTGGTAGTGCGAGCTCGAATTGTCGCAGTTTTGGAAAGGAGCTCGGCCGCGACTGCGCCGCGCGAGTACTGCGCGTTCTCAACTTTTGCCGCGAATGCCATAGCCGCATCAGGGGCACAGTCCCAGTGCTTGAGTGTGAACGCGCAGAGCGTTTCTGAGTTTTCCTCACTCAGAGCCCGAATGAGCCGCGGCAGGATGTCCGCCGGGTCAATGGACGCGGAAAGATCGGCACCCTGTACGGCCCGGACCACGGCACGATTGATGTTGTCGTCCGTGACGTACGTCCAGAATTCCCGCCCGATGGCGGGGCCCAACATGTCGAGTGCTAGTGCCTCAAAGTCGGTCACAGCCGGATTCGTATCGTAGATCTTTGAGAGGTTCTCCCAGGCCCGGGGCGTGGCTGTTGTGGTATCCCGCTGCGGGGGCTGCATGAGATAGGAGGGGTTTGAACCCACGAATCCCATGATCCGGGTCCAGATACCGCTCGCGTCGGCCCACATGAGGAAATCCTCTGCGTTGGGTTCCAGGCGGGCTACGACCCCGAACTTGCTATAGACCCCAGAGGGAATCGCGCAAGCTCCCGCCCCATCCTCGGGGTGGGGGCCAGCCGCCACTATGATGACGGAGTCCGGCAGAGTCCTGCCGTTTACCGTGCGGCCCCACAGCCACGACGAATGAGCCGCCTGGACGCTCGGAGCCGCGTGAGAGAAATGATCCCAGAACCATATGGTTGCGGGAGAGACCGGCGCTGACAGGACTTCAGCGGTTTCAGCGAATGGCACGACACGGGCCCCGGTGGCAGCTACGACGGGCATTCCGTTCGCGTCCACGATGTGTTCTATCCTCGGATGGGAGACGATGAGGTTGCTCCCCGACTCCTCAGCCGCCTGCTTGACAGCAGCCGTCTTACCGACCCCGGAGGGTCCCTGTATTAAAGCAGACCGTCCAAATCGGACGCATTCCTTGACGAGGCGTACGACCTCTAGGTACCGCATAGTATTGACCTTACCTTTCTATGATTGGGGTCGCTTAGCGTAGTTTGATCGGCTCCCCACAGGCAACCTGTACTGGCCTAGTTGAAGTTGCGCAATATCCCTATCGGGTCCCTACTTGTGTAGGTATCGTGTTCTATCGCGTCTAGTCCATTGTTCTATTATATCATCTTGCTATATATCTTGTCAAGCCCTCGTAACTACGGTTGCAAGATATCTGCGCTGGCGCGCTGAGGGTGGCTGGCACGGCAGCACGAGCAGTCCCGTTGCAGAATGTGGAGGAAGTTGAGAAGGAACTGCTTGCCAGGCCTAACGGGGGTCGTGAATGCGGTCTACTCGGCAATTAACTGGGTACCACGGCTGGCCCCGGCGACCAACGACCTTGAGCCTACCGAAGAGAAAGTCCTCCATTAGGCGGTTGCCGTTATCGCCGGACTCAAGCGGCCCGTGACGGCTATCAAGGCCTTGTGTCTGCAGGATGAGCGGACGTGGAATGACAAGAAGTATGGCGGCGAGGGAACCGACTGGGTCTCGCCAGAGCAAGCCCAGGTCGCGAAGCAGTTGGTCGCCACAGTGCGAATGTATGAACCGCTACTCGGAATAGACTGAGCATCATATCGGCGCGGGATCGGGACTATGCCGCCGTACAGGTCCTTCTACACGACGGCATAGTCGTGTCTGGCCGAGGATTTAACCCGACGCGCCCGGGGTTGTATCACAGACCCGATTCCCGGCAGACCCTAGCGCCATCGCGTCGAACTGGACGGTATACCCGATTGTATCACAGACCCAATTCCCGGCAGACCCTAGCCTAAAACCTAATAATGGCAAGCGGTCGATCATTGTATCACAGGCCCAATTCCCGGCAGACCCTAGCATAGCGAAAAAGGTGCGATAATCCTCATTGATTGTATCACAGGCCCAATTCCCGGCAGACCCTAGCACGCTCACGCATCAAATAGGAAGTACTCTTGTAATGGTGAATTCTCGAGTGTAGGAAAAGAAGGGGCGATTTAACTGTCCTATAGAGACGTCTCCTATGCAGGTACCGAAGGGACGATTAAACTGTGCTATAGAGTCTGAATACAGGCGACGCGCCAGCACATCATTTTCAAGGCGACTAAAGCCTGAATCAGCCATCCAGGCGTCATAGTCGGAATGGCCAAGATTGAATTCGTGCATTCCAATTGCTACCATCGCTCCCCAGAGTTGTCTGCGAGACATCTTGTGTATTATCCTGTAGTAGACGCAATTGAAGCGCGCCGCCGTACGCCCGGAATCCTTTGTCGGACCCGTCATGAAATCGTATAGAAAAGCCTTACTTTTTTCAAAGTTCCTCAGGCGCTTGGCCCGACTCAGCAGAATAGGATTCTCTTCCGTACGGAGTGAGCGCGCCCACTTCATGAAGTCACTTCCCGTCTTTGCAAGGTGGTAGACCCCAATATTCACGTAATCCGGGAGAAACCGCACGTATAGCCAGAGCCGTTTCACCTTCCGCAAGACCGGTTCCAGCTTTCGCGTGAGTCGTTTCATCTTTCGATTGTACCGCATGCCCAATTCCGGCAGACTCCACAAACGCTAGGTTCCTATAGACCCCCCGCCCGCGCGGCGCAAACGGAAGGCTGCGTGGACCTTCCGGGCCCGCGTGGTCGTGCCAGGTGACGCGCCATCGACCCATCTATCTGTGCCGCCGGGAGTCGGCGGAGCGCGCCAGGCCCGACACTTAGGCAGCAGTCGAGCCGCCGGTTCGGCGTCTGGGGTTCGCACATTGAGTCGGCTCCGGGTCGGATTCATACCACTCGAAGCCCGATGCCGGAGATTGCCGGGCTCAATGATGGATGAGGAAACCGAGCCGCGCTCCAGCCAGCACCAGCCACGCAGAATTGACGCGGCCGCGGAACAGCATGGTGGCTGCAACAGTGGCTATCAATTGTGTTGAATTATCGGTGTGACCCGGAACAGCGAGGCAGCCCGACCCACGCAGCGCCGGTGAGCGCTGGCCGAGCGCAGTAGAATTGGAAGAGGAGGAGATCTGTGCGCGGTCGCGAAGATTTCGTCGACGCCAATGCGGTGTTCGCCGCCACAACCTGCATCCGGGTTCCGCGCGCCACCGCCCTGGCGAAACGATCGTTGGAAAGGGGATCGTTTCTCGTGAACCTCATGCAAAGTGCAGTCTTGTCACGGTTCCAGATTCGGCGCGGCCGTGCAGCCGCCGCCAGCTGCGCCATCGCTGCAATCTGCTTTTGTGTGGCTCGTAACGCCCACGCGCAAGCCGCCGTGGTCGAGCATGCCTTTGCCGCGGGAGCGGGCGGGCCGATCATTGCCGACAACTCCCTGATCATGGGGACGGACGGCAACCTGTACGGCACGTCGTCGCGCGGCGGCGCCTATGGAGGCGGCTGCGTGTACCAGATGACGACGGCCGGGGTCATCACCGTGCTTCACTCGTTCTCGGGTCCGGATGGCTGGCAGCCCAGTGGCGCGCTCCTCCAGGTAAACGACAATCTGCTGGGCGTCACGAGCCACGGCGGGTTTATCGGCGACGGCGTGGCCTACCAGGTCAGTACTTCCGGCGTCTTCACGGTGCTGCACCATTTCGACGGTTCTCGCGAGGCCTACCGTCCGTTCGGGCCGCTCGTGCCCTACCACGGCGCCTACGTCGGCGGGGCTAACGGCGCGGGTGGCTCGCTGTTCAGCATGACACCCGGCGGCCAGGTCTCGATGATCCACTCGTTCGCGGGCGGCAGCGACGGCATTTATATCGATGGCGCGCCCGTGCTCGGCAAGGACGGCAACCTCTACGGCGCCACGTATGCCGGCGGCGCAACCAACACCGGCACAATCTACAGAGTCACGCCCTCCTTGGCTGTCTCCATCATCACTTCGGTGCCCGCCGGCGCAGCGGCAAACCCGTATGAGCCACTTGCCGTGGACGCTTTCAGCGGCAACCTGTACGGGATCAGCGGATCGAACGACAGCGTCATCTTCAAGGTAACGCCGGCCGGCGCCTTCAGCATTGTTCACACGTTGACGGCGCCGGAAGGCGCATATTGCCTTTCCGGGTTGACTTCGGTCTCTTCCACGGCGACTCAGATGGTCGGCGTCACGACGGGCTACCCTACTGGACCGTTTCTCTTCACGTGCGATTCTGCCGGCAACCTCACCGACCAGCACACGTTCACCCGTTCGGAAGGCGTCTACACGGAGTGCGCGGTCGTGGCTGCCGGTCCTGCGGGATCGCCTACTCTGTACGGCCTCAGCGCCTGGGGTGGCGCACACCAGATTGGTACCGTGTGGAAGTACCAAACCGGGTTCACGCTCCTCGGGTCGTTTGCAGACAAGAACCTCTCCGGCGCGCACCTGACCGATGGCCTGGTCAAAATGGCCAGCGGCGCCATCCTTGGCGTCGACACGAAAGATGGCGCAGAAGGCACCGGCGAGGTCGTGTCGATGGACCACGGCGGCAACCTGACGCCGCTTGGCGCGCTGCCAGCCAGCCAGCCATACGAAACCAATAATGACGGGAGCGTCTACCGCCCACTGATAACCCCATCCGGCGTCATCATTGGCAGCGCAGACGGCCTTTCGGTCGGCGGTTACGGCGACGCGATTTACAAAGTCGGCACCGGCGAAGCCGTCAATGTGTTGAACTACCTGGTTGTGGGTAACCACTTCTCAGGACCGCTTGCCGCAATGCCGGGCAGCACCTCGATGATTGCCGAAGAGGCGCCGAACGGAACTGACAGCGGATCGATCGTCACCATATCCGCAAATGGCCAGCCGACCACCTTGCATACCTTCCTGGGAAGCCCATTCGACGGCGCCGAACCGAACGGCGGGCTCACTCTTGCCGGCGACGGCAACTTCTACGGAGTCACGCAATCCGGTGGGGCCGAGCAATTCGGCACGATCTTCCGCATCACGCCCGGCGGCACAGAGTCGCTGCTGCACAGCTTCACCGGCGTGGATGGGTCGTATCCCGTCTTCGCGTTAACCATCGGTCCCGACGGCGCGCTGTATGGCACCACGGAAGCGGGCGGCGCTTACAACGCCGGCACCGTATTCCGCATGACGACGGCCGGCGCTTTTTCGTCGATCTACCAGCTCAACGTCCTCGATGGCGCCACTCCTCGTGGCGCGCTGACCCTCTGCTCGGATGGCAACCTCTACGGCAGCATCGAAAGGTACAACGCGGGGGGGTTTGGGGGCGCGGTTTTCCGCGTCAGCACAGGCGGCGCCATTCAGATTGTGCATGCAGTCAACTTTGCCACCGAGGGCGTGGAGCCAACTGGACCCTTCGTGGAGATCGCCGGCGACCTCTATTACGAGACCACCGGCCTCAATAATGGGCTGCTATCCCAGCCGGTCGACTGCGCGCTGGTGAGGCTTGACCTCAACCTGCACGACCACGACTTCAACGGCGACTGTCACCCCGATCTGCTCTTCCAGAACACGTCTACCGGCAGCATCGTGTACTGGACAATGAACGGCATCACGAAAACCGGTAGTGGCGTCATTACCAGCACACTCAACCCGCAGTGGCAGCTGGTGTGCAGCTACGACCTGAATATGGATGGTCACCCAGACCTGCTGCTCCACAACACCACCACCGGCGAGCTGGACTACTGGCTGATGAACGGCACCGCGCGCATCGGCAGCGGCGTGATTGCAACAGGCGTCTCAACGGCCTTCAAGCCGATCTGCGTTGCCGATCTGGACGGCACCGGATTCCCGTACCTTCTCTGGCAAAACCAGACGAACGGCGGCGTGATCTACTGGCACCTCAACGGGGTCAAAGTCATCGGCACCGGCACACTGTTCGCCTCAGAGCCGGCGAATCTGGCGCTCGTCGGCGCGGCAGATATGAACGGCGACGGTTACGCCGATCTGCTCTGGCAAAACCGAACCGTTGGCGACGTAACCTGCACGTTCATGAGCGGTATCCGGCAGATCGGAAGCGGCGTAATATCAACGGGGCAGGATCCTTCCTGGGAGTTGAGTGGCGCCGTGGATCTCAACGGCGACTTCAATCCGGATATCCTGTGGCATAACTCCAAAACCGGCGACCTGGTCTACTGGTACATGGACCACCTCGTGCGCCTCAGTGGAGGATTTATTGCCAACATCGCCACTTCATGGGAACCTGTAGAGCGATAGAGGAGTTGTGACGGCGAGCCGTACCCCTGGTCGGGCGGTACAAGGCAGCCGGGACGACATCTCAGCCGGCGCCGGTTCCGTCGCGGAGCGCGACGCCGTTACCAAAGTGCGAGCGGGAGATGGCAGGCACACGGCGCCCTGCGCCGTGTGCCTGCCATCCCCATTCATGCCGACCCGGCCGCTACGGCAGGAGGTGCACGGTGGTGTACCGGCGCCATCCGCCAAATGTCGCCTTGAGGACAACCGCGGTGTCCGTGGTGACGGTGCTGGTATTTGCAACGAAGTCTGCGCTCGTGTTCCCGGCCGAGATGAG
>JAGWMJ010000020.1 GCA_028871815.1 Armatimonadota bacterium
ACCACCACCTCCACGCAGTACGCCGGCGGCGCGCCGGTAACGGAAACGCAGGGGAGCACCTTTACTGCCGCGTACACCATAGGTAACGACCTGCTCCGGCGCAACGGCGAGTACCCCGCATTCGATGGCCTCGGCTCTGCCCGCGCCGAGACGAACAGCTCCGGCACGGCCACGGCCACACAGGACTTCGATGCGTTTGGAAATACGATCGCTAGCAGCGGATCTACCTCCAGCCCATACAACTTCGCCGGCGATTGGGCATACCAGAGCGACGGCGACGCCGGGCTGCAGCATGTAGGGGCCAGGTATTACGATCCGCAGGTCGGCCGATTCGCCAGCCGCGACAGCATGCTGGACCAGATACCGTACGCGTATTGCGGGGGCGACGGTGCCAACAGGGTCGACCCGGACGGCCAACAGTACAGCGATTGGAATCCGTTTACGTGGGACTACAACTTCGACGCCACCGATTGGCAGGGCGTCGCAGACGGCGCCTACAAGATTGGCGGTATTGAGGAGAATCCGGCAGAGATCATCGGTCCAGCCGTGGGCTTACCGAGCGTAATGGACCCCGGGCTAAGGCAACCGACCCAGATTGGCGGCGGCATGGCCGAGATTAAGACCGGTTTGTTTTTGCCGGCTGAGCGCCTTAGCGTCACGGGTGTCGCGGGAGCCGTTCTTGTCGGCATGTTTGCGGGAGGAGAGATTACCCAGCATATCGTCGCGCCGGCGATCAGCTGGCTCCTCGGCAAAGGATGACTGTCATGAATGGCTGGCATAAGAAGCGGCCCGTGATTGCTATGCACGTGCTTGGCTCGTTCGGCGCACTCCTATTCGCCGCGGGACTTTTTTGGTTGACGGCGCGTCCGGTCCCGTGGGCTGAGGTCGCCAACGACTGCAGCTGGGGCATCACCCTCGTGTGGGTATGGCGGCGCTCGCTGTACCCTCGCCCCGCCAGTTGGCTCCGGTTGGGCCGGGCCGCATCGCGCCCCATTAAGCGCGCGCTGCGCACCGTGCTGGTCGGCGCATGGATCGGCGTACTGATCGCTTCCAGCGTTGCTTCAACGGTTCACGGCGTGCCGGGCTTTCCAGGCGCGAACCCTTACTTCCCTTTACTTGGCGTCGCACATTCACCGCTGCACCCGTCACCCCTCGCATGGGGTATGTGCGGAGCCGCTATATTCATCGCGCTAGATGTCGTCCGGGCGTGCAGGCGGACGGATTAGTGCCTGGCGGCATAGCTTAACTATACGTGCGATGGTACCGCCTGTCACATAGTTAGCGCCATGTGTTGGAACTTGAAGATCGCGCGACGCTCGACTGGTGGCTGCGAGCCGGTCCGTCTGTACAGTGGTTCGCTTAGCTGGCGCGGGTTCCGTCGCTCCGGCAACGCGCCGCCTCTGAGTTCTGCCGCCTGCACTACGCGGTACAGATCGCATATGTCACATTTTGCCTTTGCGCCGTAGGTAGGCGTGCCTGTCGCCGGAAACCAACAGCTCCGACACAGCCACGGCGAAGCAGGATTTCGATGCGTTTGGAAACACGATCGCGAGCAGTGGCTCAACGTCGAGCCCATACAACTTCGCCGGCGATTGGGCGTACAGAGCAACGGTGACGCCGGCTTGGTTCATGTTGGCGCCAGGTACTACGGCCCGCAGGTCGGGCGGTTCGCCAGCCGCGACACCATGCTGGACCAGATTGCGTATGCGTATTGCGGGGGCGAACCGAACGATTGGGTGGATCCGAGCGGAGACGACTGGTCGTGGGGCCGGTTCTGGAACTACATGAAGGAGAACGTCGGAGTGACATTGGGCGGAGCCGGCGGGATCGTTGTCGGCACATGGATCGGCGGCATGGTCGGCGGCGCTCTCGCCGGCCCAGGAGGCGCCGTCGGTGGCGCCGCTGTGGGTAGGTGGATCGGTGGGATCGCGGGTGGCGGCCTCGGAGGTCGGGTGGGCGGCGCCGTACAGGCGGGCTTCGAAGACCCGGGTGTGGCGCCGCCAGGCGCCCCGGTGGAGATGTGCGGGGGCCCGGCCCTGGTCGGTGAACCGGTGCCGGCATGACGCGTTACGCACGGACCGACCACGGGTGGAACGAACGCGCGCGGCGCGCGTGGTCGACGTCGGCGATCGCCGGCGTTTGCGCCGCTGCAGTTCTCACTCCATTTGACTATGCGCCCGCGTGGCCGCCCAACGTTGGAACCGTGGAGGCTGCGCTATTAATTGGGATAACAACGTGTGCGCTGTGCTTTCCGATTCTACTGTTTCTGGACCCCATCGGCGGCGCCGAGGTGTGCCCGCGGAGCCAGCTCGCTTTCATAGGCGTCTACGGGTCCGCGGCAATTGGCGCCGTGCTCACTCGCACCTTGCCGGGCGCGATTATCGGGTCCGTCGGCGGCGGCATGCTTTGCCTGTTTCTCGTGGCGCGAGAAGTTAGGCGCCTAATCGAGTTGGCGCGCGCAGCGCGACCGCCGCACGACCTGCGGTGAGTCCGAGTCGCACAGCCATGGCCACACAGGATTTCGATGCGTTTGGCAACACCATCGCGAGCAGTGGCTCGACTTCGAGCCCGTACAACTTCGCCGGCGATTGGGCCTACCAGAGCAACGGCGATGCCGGGCTGCAGCATGTAGGGGCCAGGTATTACGATCCGCAGATCGGGCGGTTCGCCAGCCGTGACAGCATGCTCGACCAGGTTCCGTACGCGTATTGCGGGGGTGAGCCGAACGATTGGGTGGATCCGAGCGGGCATTGGAATTGGAAGGTGATTCTGGGCGGTATCGTAGTCGTCATCGGCGCGGCGGTGATCCCAGTCGGAAGTCCGATAATTGCAGGCCTAATCGTTGTCGTTGCGATTGCCGGCGCAATTTGGGGCGACGTTTCCGAGGGAGGCGAGCTCCTCCACAGAGCTGAGAGAATCATTGGCGAATGGATTGGCTGCATTCGTCGGTGGATGGACCCGCCTGCCCGGTCGGCGTGGTGCAAGCCCGAGCCGCACGGTATCGAGCGGCGATCAGTACTATGATCGGGGGATCGGTGCCGAGCGCACCGCGCGGCGCCGAGGCTGTTAACCGATGGGAAGCGCGCGTGCCCACCACGTGGCGGACGCTGAATTGGGTAATAGCGTGCCTTATTCCGATCGCACTCGCACCCGTATACCTGCGGCTGCTTGCCGTAATGCATCTGCCGCCCGCGTCTCTGTTCGGTTCAGGCATCGCCGCCGCCGCTGCCTTTCTCCCCGGGCTCTGGGCTGGCTCCATGGCGCCGAGCAGGCACGAGCATTACCCGCGCCTGTCCGGAGCCACCGCACTGGCAGCTGGCGCCGGGACAGTCGTCGGCTCTCGTTACCTTTTTATGCTGCTTTCCACGCCGAGTTGGGCACTGATAATTGGGTTGCTGATGGCGGCGGCTTTCTGGTTCGGCCAGTGGATGAGCGCGGCCGCTGAGCGGGACTGGAATGCCTGGCAAGAACGAATTGGTCGCAGCCTGGCCGCAGGATCTGCAGTGGACACCGCTGTTGGACTGCTTAATACCCACCTGGCCCGGCAGGAACGAACAACCCGAGCCCTTCTTTCTCTCGGCGGGTTGATTGCCTGTGGCCTGGTGGCAGCCGGTGCTATTACGTCAATTACTGGCGACTATATAGGTGGCACTGCATTTGCCCTGCTTCCCATCCTCTTCCTTTTGGGATTCCGGGCGTCCGGGGCGCGATGCCTTACAGCCGCAATGCTTCGATCCATCACCTATCCGGCGGCGGCCGGCGTATTGCTTGGCAGCGTGAACGGCGTTGGTTTCGTCGGGTGGCTGCGCTCGCGCGCCGTCGGCACCATCGGTCGACTGGTAGCGCTGAACCCGGACCAGGCCCTCGGTAGTCTGCCGCTAGTGGCGCTCGTCAAACTGGCGAGACTGATTGCAAGTGCCAGTGATAAGGTGCTGCCCGCCGGCGATTGGGCCGCAACGGCTGTGGCACTCGTCGCGCGGATCGCCGGATACGATGTCGCAGCCACCTCGCAGGCCGCACAACTGCTGCTCGGCTCCCGGCAACGGAACATCGCCGAAGGCGCGACTCGCGCGGCGCTCCAACGATTTGTCCTGTAATGTCGCCCAGACGAGGCGGACGAAAGCGTCGGATGAACCGCGGACCGGCTCAAACCCGTACTCGATTTCGTACACCGTAGATCCCGTAGGAAACTGCACCGGCGAAACGGTGGGAAGCGCCTCTACAAGCTTCACGATGGATAACGATGATGAGCTTACGTCGACCAGCGGCGGATTCGCGAACAGCTATTCGCACAACGCCAACGGCGAGCAGACCGGACGCACGCTGGCCGGCACGGCTTATACACGCGCCTTCGACTACGACGGGCAGCTCAAGTCGATCACGCAGGGTACGGCCGTGACCAGTTTCGGCTACGACGCTCTAGGCCGGCGCGTGAGCCGCACCGCTTCAGGCACCATTACCTAGGCGCAGTACGCCGGTATCACCCAGTTGCGTTGAGCGCGGTCGCACTGCGGCAGTGCACGCCGACCGCAGTCGCGGTAGAATGATCCATGCCGGCACACACACCACCTTCACGGAGGCTGGAAGCCGGCCGTGCTATGAGCGATACCGCCAAGAGCTACAACGTGCTGGTGGATGCCTATGTGCTCCACGTGGCGGACGAGCTGCGCCACAAGCCATTCGATCGCGCGCTGTTAGGTCGGATTGCCGCAGAATCGCGCGGCATTGGGCGGCTTTGCGACCTGGGCTGCGGGCCCGGACATGTGGCGCAATTCCTCAAAGAGAGCGGCGCCGACGTCTTCGGAATCGACCTGTCGCCGGAGATGGTGGAGTGCGCGCGCCGGCTGCACCCCGAGATTCCGTTTGAGGTAGGCGACATGCGCGCGCTGAGCCTGCCTGACGCGGATCTTCCGGGAATTGGAGCGCTCTACTCGATCATCCATCTGGATCGCAGCGAGCTTCGCGCCGCTTTTACAGGCTTCTTCCGGGCGCTCAAACCGGGCGGAGTGCTGCTGCTGGCATTTCACACAGGCGAGGCGGACCGACATCTGCAGGAGTTGTGGGGCTGCGCGATTGACCTGACATTTGTGTTCCATGATGCACGTCAGGTGGAACATGACCTGCTGGCCGTGGGATTCGTCATTGAAGAGTCGCTGCTGCGCGAGCCGTACCCGGATGTGGAAGCGCCAACCCGGCGCGCGTATATCGTCGCGCGACGCCCGCCGGCTTGAATCGACCGGCCGGTTAAACGGCACGGGATGGAAGGGCATGCACCAACCGATGTGGAAGATGACGCAACAGGACGACACTCTTCTCTGCCGGTTCGGAGGACTCGGGCAAACATGGTGACAAGGAACTGCCGAATTGTGCCGGCGCTGACTTCGGCATGGCTGCTGGTGATCGTACCGTCGCTGGCGTGGCCGGCGCCGCCGCGCCACAAACCCGCCACCAGGCCGAAGCCCAGGCCGGCAGCGGTGGAGTTTAATCGCGATATCCGGCCGATCCTGCAGGATAACTGCTTTACGTGTCACGGCCCGGACCACATGAAGCGGCAGGCCGGCCTGCGCCTCGATCTGGGTGAAGCGGCCATGGCCACCGGCGTGATTGTGCCCTTCAAGCCTGCCAAGAGCCAGCTCATCTCCCGCATCTTCTCTTCTGACCCGGCACAGCGGATGCCGCCTCAATCCACGCACAAAACCCTCACCGCCGCACAGAAGAGCCTCATCTATCGCTGGGTGGCACAGGGCGCCAGATTTCAGAAGCAGTGGTCGTTTGTGCCGCTGCCGGCGGTGACGCCGGTGCCCACGGTCAAGGACGCGAGCTGGTGCCGCACCCCCATCGACCGCTTCGTTTTGGCGCGGCTTGAGCGCAAAGGCATCAAACCGTCCCCGGAGGCGCCGCGCGCTGTTTGGCTGCGCCGCGTTTCGTACGACCTGATCGGCCTGCCGCCAACGCCACAGGAGATCACCGCGTTTCAGCAGGATCGCTCGCCTCGGGCATACGCTACGGTGGTCGACCGGCTGTTGGCCAATCCGCAATATGGCGAACACGCAGCAACTGCATGGCTGGATATCGCACGCTATGCAGATAGCTATGGATATCAAAGCGATCTGCTGTGTCCCACCTGGCCCTACCGCGATTGGGTGGTGAAGGCATACAACACCAACCTGCCGTACAGCAGCTTCGTCACCTGGCAGTTGGCCGGCGACCTGCTGCCCCACCCAACCCGCGATCAGCGCCTTGCCACAGCTTTCAATCGGCTGCATCGTATGACCAACGAGGGTGGCAGCGTAGCCAAGGAGTGGCGGATTGAGGGTGTGGCCGACCGTGTCAAGACGTTTGGCACGGCATTTGTTGGCCTCACGCTGGAATGTGCCCGCTGCCACGATCACAAGTTCGATCCGATATCGCAGCGCGATTACTATTCGCTCTGCTCGTTCTTCAACAACATCGACGAGTATGGGCTTTACAACCAGACCGATATAGTGCCCACGCCCTCCATGCTGCTGCCAACGGCGCCGCAGCAGAAGCAGCTGGACTCAGCCCGTGCGGCGGCTGCGGCGGCCAACGCATCCGTCGCCACGCTATCGGCCTCCCGCGAACAGGCCTTCCTCAACTGGCTGCAGAAACCAGAGCCCGCGGCAATCCCGGATATGACCGGAAAGTTTGACTTTGCCGACTACGACGGCAAGACGCTGAAGAACCTCGCGCCGGGGGCAACACAAAACGGCGAGCGCGACGATCCGGTGACGATCGTGCCGGCGCCGTTTGGAAAGGCTGCCCGCTTCACCGGCGACAACGACATCCACTTTCCGCAGATTGGCGCCTTCACGCGAACCACGCCATTCACCATCGCCTTCCGCATGCTCGATCCGCGCAAGGCCGACGGCCGCGCGGTGGTCTTCCAGGCCTGCGATGGAACCGATGTTGGCTTCCACGGGTACGACCTCATGGTGCTCAACGGCATATTGATGGCCCGTATCTACCGCTATTGGCCCGGAAACGCGATCGCCGTTCAGACGCGAGTCCCGATTCCGGCGAACACCTGGACGCATGTGGCCGTCACGTACGATGGCTCCAGTCGCGCCTCGGGACTGCGCATCTACCTCAACGGGGCGCCCGCATCGCTGGAAGTCGTTCGCGACCATCTGTACAAAGGCACCGGCAAGCACACACTGGTGTTCGCCCAGCGGTTCCGGGATCGCGGATTTGAGGACGGTGAAATCGGTGACATCGCTGTGTTTTCGCGCGATCTCTCGCCGGTAGAAGTCGCTCAGCTGAGCGATGGCCGCACGCTACAGGCGGAGCTGGCGCAGCCTCTCAGATACGAGCAGCAGCTTCGGCCCTACTACCTTTCCGCTGTCGATCCGACGATGCGACAGGCTCGCGCCGCACTGGCTCAGGCGAGACAGAGCGTGGTAACCGCTGAAAACGCCGAGTACGAAATCGCGGTCATGCAGGAGATGCCTACGGTCCGGCCGACGTACGTTCTGGCTCGTGGCGTGTACGATGCGGCGGTTACTCCTGCGGACCTGGTGACGCGCGAATTGCCGGCGACGATCTATCCATTTCCCAGGTCTCTGCCGCGCAACCGACTGGGCCTGGCAGAGTGGCTGCTGCTGCCAAACCATCCGCTGACCGCTCGCGTTGAGGTGAACCGTTTGTGGGCACAGTGCTTCGGCACGGGATTGGTTGAGACGGCCGAGGACTTTGGCGTTCAGGGCAAAATGCCCACCCATCCGCACCTGCTGGACTGGCTGGCCCGTCATTTCATCTCCTCCGGCTGGAACATGAAGGCCATGCTCCGGATGATCGTCCTCTCATCCACCTACCGGCAGGTCTCAGCCGATCGCGCCGATTTAGCCCAGAAGGACCCGGCCAACGCCTTGCTGGCGCGCGGGCCAAGCCGACGGCTGACCGCGGAGGAGATTCGCGACACCGCGCTCGCCGCAAGCGGCCTTCTCGATACGCAGATGGGCGGTCCGCCCGTAAGCCCGTACCAGCCCGGTGACTTGTGGACCGAAAGCAACTCGATGAGCCCGGCCTACCACCAGAGTGTTGGAGGAGATCTGTACAGGCGGAGCCTTTACACGGTCTGGAAGCGCACGGCGCCAATGCCCAACATGCTGGCATTTGACGCGGGCACACGGGAGGTGTGCCTTGCGCGGCGCACCACAACAAATACCCCCACACAGGCTCTGGTGCTGCTGAACGATGTCCAGTTTGTTGAGGCGGCGCGCGTGCTTGGTCAGCGGATGCTGAAAGAGGGCGGACCGGACGACGCCCACCGGATTGCGTATGCGTTCCTGCTCCTCACCGCGCGCCATCCGTCGCCGGCCGAGTTGCGGCTGCTGGAACAGTTGTACACGGATGAGCGCGGCCGGTTTCAGCGCGACACGACGGGGGCGGCGCGGCTTATTCACGTCGGGGAGAGCAAGCCGGATCCGGCGGATCAGCCGGCCGAGCTTGCCGCAGCCACGATTGTTGCGCAGACGATTATGAATCTGGATGCCACGGTATGGGAGCGATAAGGTGAACGAGAATTACGATCCGCTGGCGATAACTCGCCGCAAGTTTCTTACCAACTCCGCCTTCGGCATCGGTTCCCTGGGGCTGATGGAGCTGCTGGCCGGGGCATCGGCTAGCTCGGCCGCTCCAGCGCCATCGAAACGGGTTGGCGGGCTGCCGGGCTTTCCAAACTTTGCGCCCAAGGCACGGCGGGTTATCTACCTCTTCCAGAGCGGAGGGCCGGCGTCGCAGGACCTCTACGATTACAAGCCGCTGCTCAACCAGCTGGAAGGCAAGCCGCTTCCCGATTCGGTCCGCGGCGACCAGCGGCTGACCGGAATGAGTTCGCACCAGGCCATTTTGCCGCTCGCCGGCTCGGCGTTCAAATTTGCGCAGTATGGCAAGTCGGGCGCGTGGCTCAGTGAGCTGCTTCCGAATATCGGCAAGATGAGCGACGAGATATGTTTCATCAAAACGATGTGGACCGACGCCATCAATCACGATCCCGCCATCACCTTTATGCAGACGGGAGCGCAGATTGCCGGCCGACCCTCGATGGGCTCCTGGGTGACGTATGGCCTGGGATCCGATACCGATGACTTGCCTGCTTTCGTTGTGCTGGTCACTGTTGGAGGCGGTGGCGATCAGCCGCTCTATGCACGTCTGTGGGGAAACGGCTTCCTCGATTCCCGATTTCAAGGTATCCAGTTCCGCTCCGGCAAGGAGCCTGTGCTCTACCTGACCAATCCCGACGGGCTCTCTGCACGTGGGCGGCAGGATGAGCTTGCAGCGATCAATCAGCTCAACCAGCTGCAGTTTCACAGCCAGATGGACCCCGAAATCGTGTCGCGTATTGCTCAGTACGAAATGGCGTACCGTATGCAGACGAGCGTGCCCGATGTGACCGACCTCTCCAAAGAGCCGGAGAGCGTGTTTGAGCTTTACGGAGCCGACAGCCGCAAGCCCGGCACATTCGCCGCCAATTGCCTGTTGACCCGCCGCTTATGCGAAAAGGGCGTCCGGTTCATCCAGCTTTACCATCAGGGCTGGGACCATCACAGCGACCTGCCCGCCGGGATGCGGCGGCAGTGCGCACAAACCGACAAGCCGATCGCCGGCCTGCTTACCGACCTCAAGCAGCGCGGGCTGCTGGATGATACGCTGGTGATCTGGGGCGGTGAGTTTGGCCGCACCAGTTACTGCCAGGGCGAGCTGACGCGTACCAACTACGGTCGAGACCACCATCCCCGCTGCTTCACCATGTGGCTGGCCGGCGCCGGCGTCAATGCCGGTACCACATATGGCCAGACCGACCCGTATGGATACAACATCGTGGATGCCCACGGCGCTGTGATGAACCCCACCAAAGATGACTTCTTCCCCGGAGCCGTGCATGTGCACGATCTACAGGCCACGATCATGCATCTGCTGGGTATCGATCACAAGCGGCTGACCTACCGGTTTCAGGGGCGAGATTTCCGGCTGACCGACGTGTACGGCCACGTTGTGCCCAATTTGATGGCGTAACTCTGCGGCAAAGGTCAGCGGGTACGGGAGCAGTTCGAGCCAGCCCGGGGGGCCTGTCGCCACACGGTTTGCGGGGCAAATGCACCTGTCAACCCCGGTGCCGGCGCAACAAATCGGCCGACTCTGCCGTTATAGATTCTGGCAGACGCAAATCCGGCTCAGCGACTCACTTCGCAGCCACACATCTGCCGGAAAGGAATTACCATGTCCACACGCTGCAACGAGAACACCACCAGCGATCCGGCGCTGCTGCGGCAGTTCAGCCTGGCGCCGCAAACCACGGCTGATAGACGTATGTCGATAACGATCGCAAACCCGAAGTGGCGCGCTCTTTCGGCGAGACGATCCGAGGCAATTGGTATTGGCCGTGACACCGGAATCGAGGCGAACCTCACGATTGGCGAGCACGACGTCGCTGTCTGCGTCGGCGACGACCTGCTCGAGCAGATGCTCGGTATTGACCTTGACGCGATTGTCACGTGCGACGTTGCGTGCGACTATGGCAGATGGGTCGAACATTCGGAATACGGGCCTGAGACCGACCACTCCTACGCCGCGCTGCGGATCCGGCACATCACGCCGATTGAGGAGCTGGGATCCGGCTCGCCACCGTCCTAACGCCTCGCGTCCGCCAGAAGCGCATCGAGATCCAGTGGATCCAGCGTCATTGCCAATGTCCCGTCCGGTGATCGCGGCCACTCTTCGGGTGGACGATCCCGGTACAGCTCCACGCCATTGCCGTCGGGATCCCGGAGGTAAAGCGCCTCACTGACGCCGTGGTCCGAGGCGCCGTCCAGGGTGATCCCAGCGGTTCGAACGCGCCGTAGGGCATCGCCAAGCTGCGCCCTGTCCGGATAGCGGATCGCCAGGTGGTAGAGCCCCGCGCTGCCGTGTGGCGCAGGGGGCCCACCAAGGCTTTGCCAGGTATTCAGCGCGATATGGTGGTGGTAGCCGCCCGCGCTGAGGAACGCCGCGGAGTTGCCCATCCGCTGCGTGATGTCGAAGCCGAGCACGCCGTGATAGAACGCGAGCGCGCGCTCGAGATCCGCCACCTTGAGGTGAACATGTCCGATGTCCACCCGGCTATCTATGGACGCCATTTCGCGACCTCCCCTCTCTCACAACGCAGCGGATCGCCGTTCAGAAGTTGGGACTGTTTACATCGGTTTCCGCCAGCAGATAGATCATGAATGCCGCCACTCCCGCCTGGATGATGGCAAGCAGCATCATCATCACTCCCAGAATCGGCGCGATGGAAACCACGAAGAAGCCCACCACGAAGTCGAACAGGCCACTGGCGATTTGCAGCCAGCAAAGCACGTTGGTGACCGTGCGGGCGATCGGCGCCTGCCGGAGGATGCCCACACCAACGATGGCGGTCAACACATTGAGCGCGCATAATCCGCCGGCCGCGTATCCGCCGTGGATCATGGCAGAGACTGCCGACCAGACACCGTTGACGATCCACCAGATGGCGACGGCTCGGACTGCGGATGCGGCCCAGGTTGGGGCCGGCGCAATGCGGAGCTCGGTCAACTCCTCCGGCTCCGCGCCGGCATCCGAGGGAAGTGGCGGCTGCTTCGCAAACTCCGCTCCACAGAACTGGCACTTGGTCCAGCCATCCGGCAGCGTCGCCTGGCACTTCGGGCATTTGATCATGGTACGCCCTTCCTGCGGCGGTGTGAGCGCCGTGGGACTGCCGGCAACAAGGCGCGGTTAGCGCGTTTGCCGACAGCGCCAGTTTTGCCGCAACCACGGCATAATCCTGCGCGGTGCGCAGGTGGGCCAGCCCTTAGCTGTGGGTATCACGCACGGCGGACCGGCGAAACGCCGTATGCGGGCCAGTGGCGCTTCGATGCCCGCCACGGAAAGCCGTGCGCGGTTGAAACGCAGAGCGTGGCGCCCGGAAGCGCGGCTGCTCGCGAATTGGCGTCTCTTCAACCGTCGAAGGGGAAAAGCCGACAGGGTGGCCGCGCTCAATCTGTCGCCGCATGCGCATCTCTATGCCCGCGAGCTGGCTGCGCTCTTCGTGGCTGACCAGTGAGATGGCGTTTCCCCGGGTTCCGGCACGACCGGTACGTCCGATGCGATGCACGTAGTCATCGGGGCAAGCCGGCAGCTCGTAATTGATCACGAACGGCAATTGGTCAATATCGAGCCCACGGGAGGCGATGTCGGTGGCTACCAGAATGCGGGTACGTCCGGCCTTGAAATCGGCCAGTGCGCGCATGCGCTGCAGTTGCGAGCGGTTGGAGTGAATCGGCGCCGCGGCCACGCCATCCTGCTGAAGCTGTTTCACCAGACGGTCGGCGCCGTGCCGCGTCCGTATAAATACCAGCGCCTGCCCGATCTGCTTCTCTACCAGCAGGTGAACCAGGAGATCGCGTTTGTCGTTCCTGTGGGCGGCGTACACCGTGTGGTCCACCAGATCGCTGGTGTTACCGGTACGATCCACCTCAATGCGCGCGGGATCGTTCAGAATCGAACCGGCCAGCCGGTGCATCTCATCGGTGAAGGTGGCCGTAAAGAGCAGGTTCTGGCGCTGAGTGGGAAGCAGGGCGATGATGCGGCGGATATCCTTGACGAATCCCATGTCGAGCATTCGGTCGGCTTCATCCAGCACCAGCACTTCCACGTGCGATAGGTCGATGGTTCCCTGAGAGGCATGGTCCAACAGGCGGCCGGGCGTGGCCACAACCACGTCGACCCCGCGGCGGAGCGCCTGCACCTGCGCGTACATGCTTACGCCGCCGAAAACCGCGGTGGAAGTGAGCGGCAGGCCGCGACTGAAGAGCGCGAACGAATCGCGCACCTGCGCAGCCAGTTCCCGGGTTGGGGCCAGCACCAGAGTCCGCACGGGCCGGTATCCGCCGCTGCGCGCCGGGCGGCACTCCATAAGCCGCTGCAGAATCGGAAGCGCGAACGCGGCGGTTTTACCCGTGCCGGTTTGTGCGCCGGCAATAACGTCGCGGCGCTGGAGCACGGCGGGTATCGCCTGCTCCTGAACGGGAGTTGGAACGGTGTAGCCACTGGAGGCGACAGCGTTCAGCAGCTCGGCCCTGAGGCCAAGTTGATCGAAAGACATACGGAATTGATTCTCCTGGCGAAGCTAACGCTGTTCCGCAGCGAATAAGCTTCAAACGAGGTGCAAAGGCTGGCGTGGATGAATAGTAGCAAACCCGCAAGCGAGGTGAGGTCGCAATTCGAAACGCGAGACAACACGGCGATGCACAATATTGACCGAACTGCATGGAGTATAGCATAAACGTGCCAAATCGAACCACCCTGAATGTAGCGCAGTTCCATTCAGCGTCGCGGCCCCGCCTGGCTGAGGAGATGACCCATGAAGGATGAGCTGACTCGACCGCCTTATGCGCGCATGGCAGCCGAGAATCACACGCAGTACTACTGCGCGATGGCGCGCGGCTCTAGCGGCGAGATCATGCGCCGGCGCGGATGCCTCTGGACTTACGATGACGAGGACGGCGAAGGCATGGTGCTGTTTCCGCAACTGGGCGGCGCCGCCGCGGACGACGAGGTGCTCGATGAGTTAATCGAATGGTACTGCGAGCGCAACTGCAGATCGCTCATCGGCTGTTGGTCGTTGGACCCGCCGGCGCCAAAGGACCTTGGCGTCGGCCTGCTGGCCCGAGGATTTCAGCCGGGTTGGCGGCCGCGCTGGATGGGGCGCAAGCTCGACGATTTGACGGACCTGCCATCACCACCGGACGACGTTCAGATACGAGAGGCCCGCAGCGGAAAAGCACACGCAGCGCGCCCACACCCGCAGTGCCGACGTTTTGAGGCCGTTCGTAACGGAGAGGTTATCGGCCACAGCAGCGTGTTTCTCTCCACCGGCGAGTATGCCGCTGCCGGCATCTACGACGTGCACGTGCTGCCTGCCGAGCGGAATCGCGGCGTTGGAAAGGCCGTAACCGCGGCTGCGATGATCAAAGGCAGGAGCATGGGCGCGCGATTCGCGGTGCTCAACGCGACGGGACCCCGGATGTACGAGCAACTGGGCTTGACGGGGGACGGATTTGGGCGAACCTGGTGGCTCAACGTGCCGCGCCTTCGCGCTGATCGACCGTCGAGGGAGCGCATTGCGCTCGCGGAGGCCGTAGGGCGCGGCGATACGAAGCTGCTGGAGAGCCGGTTTGCTGAATCGCTCGATGCGCTTGCCACTCCGATGACGTGCGGGTTGTCGCTGCTTGAGCTGGCGGCGCACGAGGGCCAACCCGAGGCTGCGAAGTGGCTCCTGGAGCACGGTGCACGGCCGGACATCATCTCGATGTGGGACCTTGGTTTACGACGCGAGGCAGCAGAGTTACTAGCCAAACAGCCTACCGCTGCCCGTTGGCGCGCCGGTGAGCTGGGCGCCACACCGCTGCATATAGCGGCGGAGCGGAACGATGTGGAGTTGGCCCGACTGCTGTTGAGCGCCGATCCGGACCTGACGTTTGAAGATCCTGCGTTTGGATCCACGCCGGAGGGCTGGGCGCGGCACTTCAAGCGACGCAAGATTCTGGGAATGATCCGCGCCCATGCCCGGAGCGCAAACCTGAAAACCGCGTAGCGGCTCGGCGGCGGCAGCCGGCCGGCGTTTCCAACAGTTGAATGAACCTGTCGCGGACACGCCGAACCTCACCGCTGGGACGCAGGCTGTTCGCGTGGCGCGATGGACGCCGCGGTTCAATACCGCGCCGCCTTACCGGGAGACGAAACCCATGAGAGAACCAGATCGGCAGATTCGACGGATGCTGCGTGCGATACCGGTCGCCTTGCTCGCCGCGCTCTGTGCGCGCACGGCGAGCGGTCAGACGCCGTCGGCCGCACCATCCAGTGGCGGATTGGGCACTCTTGACCTGCTGACCCACGCGGCGACACGCTCGATATCCGCGGAGAACCCCGCCGGCGGCAAGGGCCGTGGCGGCATGGCGATCCCAAACCCCGGCGAAGCGAAGCGTGCTGCAAGCGCGGCTGCCGCCGACGACCTCGGGCAGGGATGGAAGGTGCGGCCCTTTCTGCGGGTGAATGCCCACCAGACGGCGGTACTGATGGATGTGAAGGGCCCCGGCGAAATCGAGCACTTCTGGATTTCCGGCGCGCTGAACCGCAACCTGGTGCTGCGAATCTACTGGGACGGTGAAAAGTCACCCTCCGTACAGTCACCACTCTTCGAGTTCTTCGGTGTGGGGCATGGCAAGTTCGCGCCAATTCGCTCCCTGGCCGTGGTTGATAACCCTACGAATGCCATGAACTGCTTCTGGCCCATGCCATTCCGAAAGCATGCCCTTATTACGTTGGAGAATGAAGGCGACACCGATGTGGACCTGGTGGCCTACCAGATAACCTATGAAGCGGAGCCGGTGCCGGCCAACGCCGCCTATTTCCATGCGGAGTGGCGGCATGGATTTACGGGTGACCAGAATCCCTACGTTATTCTGGATAATGTGCGTGGCGCGGGGCGATACGTGGGTACATTCCTGGCCTGGAGCCACTTTTCAACCGGCTGGTTTGGCGAGGGCGAGGTGAAGTTCTATATCGATGGTGACAAGCAGTTTCCAACGATCTGTGGCACCGGCACCGAAGACTACTTCATGGGGAGCTACGGCTTCCCACAGGCGTTCAGCTCTCCATATTCCGGTTCCGTGCTGCCTGCCACCACCGACAGGGCGCCAAGTTTCTGGAGCCTTTACCGGTGGCACATCCGTGATCCGATCAACTTCGCCGACGATTTGAAGGTGACCATCCAGGCGCTTGGTTGGGGCAGCAATGGCAAGTACGCCAAGCTCGCGGACAAGCTGGAATCCGTTGCCTACTGGTACCAGACCGAACCTCACACGCCGTTTCAGCCAATGCCATCAACCAGTGCGCGCCTGGCCGACGAGTCACCGCCTTAGTGGAAACCTCCGCGAGGCGCCGCCGGCTGCTTGCGCGTTGTTGACGCGGTGAGCGGCGCGCGTGAGGGGTGTGGCGCAACCCCTCACGCACCGCGCACCCGGAAAGCTCAGCCTCTCGGGCCACCTTGTTGCGCCAATTGCTTTTCATGCTGGAGTTGGCCCAGTATCTGCCCCTTGACGGTGTCGGGTATACGCGGATCGTTCTGCACTTTGTCGATCTGCGTCTGCACCTCCGCCGGCGTCTGCTTTTTCTTTGCCGGCGTCGAGTTCGAGCATCCGGCAGTCATGGCTGACAAAGCCAGAGCCAGCGCGGCACCGAGGATGCGCCGCCGTAGGCGTTCAGTCATTGGGGTACATGCCGCACGGCAGGCCACTGAGGTAGATCCACTCCACCGGGCCGTTGTCCGCCCACAGGTTCATGCCGGGATAGTGGATGTTGATGCACCAGTTCACCGTGCCCTTGATGGCCGCCTTGGCATGGCCATCGGCGTAGATAAAGTTGCCGGTGTGGTTATGACGGTAGCGCGGCATATAGGTGTAGGGATACCCGTTGCTATCTGCCGGCGCCGGAGCGTTATCCATATCGTACTGCGCGCCGGAGTTCGGCCCCGTCCACTGTGGCGGCCACTGCGAACCACCCCAAGCCCACCAGTCTTCGGTAAAGCCCTGTGTGGAACCGGCGTTGTTGGTATCGAGCCCGACCTCCGTAGCCACCACGATATCGGTCGGTCGGGTGATGGCCGCTTCGGGCACGCTGGGGAAGAAGCTGCCGTTGGAGAACGTAGGCGGCACCAGAATAGCGCCGTGGCCGCCATACCCGTTGATGGTGTTGGATGCCGTATCGGGGCAGTGCCACAATCCGCCGTTCACATCCTCTTCGTTGTTCTCACCGGTGACGCTGCCGCCACTCTTGATGTAGGGGTTGACGACGGTGCGCCAGGTGGTTGGCTGGTTGTTGGTGTCGTAGTACCAGCCGCGCGGATAGTTCTCATCATAGTCCTCGTTGTACATGATGAGGGCGGTGCCGATCTCTCGCATGTTGGAGAGGCATGAGATGGCGCGCGCCTTCTCTCTCGCCTGGGCAAACACGGGGAAGAGGATCGCGGCTAGAATCGCTATTATTGCGATAACTACGAGGAGTTCTATAAGCGTGAACGCTTTGCTCCGTTGCATGTTTTGTTTCCCTTTCTGATGAGTGATCCCGTCGTGGATCGGTTTGCTCAGGCAGTATCGCCTTGAACGAGTTGAACGGGCAGTACCGTCTCCCGCGGGACATCGCGACCGTCCAGCCTGTCGACGAGCAGGTGAACGGCGGATCGGGCGACGCTGGGCCAGCCCGCACGGATGGTGGTCAACCGGCGGGCGACCCCGATTGTGGGAACTCCGTCGAAGCCGGTAATGGCCAGATCTTCGGGCACGCGAACGCCGTGCGTCCGGCAGTGCGCGAGCAGATCGAACGCGGCCATGTCGTTCCAGCAACAGACAGCGGTGGGACGCTTGCCGTCGGGCAGGGTGAGCCAGGCAAGCAGCGACGCATCGCGCGGATCGGAGGATTCTCCCGCGATCCACTCGGAGGTTTCCAGATCCAGACGCTCAGCGACGCGCAAGAAGGCTGTGTGGCGCCGCATCACCGATATCGCCCTTCGGTCCCAACCGCGATAGAGGACATGCTGGTGGCCGCGCTCTGCCAGAAACTCCAGCAGCATTTCGGCGCCACCGTCATCATCCACCACCACGGAAGGCAGGGTTGGGATGGCGTCGGTTATGGCGACAACCGGTAGGTGGGATTCGGCCAGCATATGCACCAGCGGGTCTTCCGGCGGAGCCACGATTATGAGTCCGTCGATGCGCCCATCGACCAGCTGCGTGTAGATATCGTCTACCGACCGACCGCGAAAGACGCCGTGCAGCAGCAGGTCCATCCGATGTTGGTCGCAGCCTTCCTGGATACCGCCGATAATCTCCGCTTCGAAGAGGTTTCTGGCATCCAGGTACGCCCATCCGGAGTAGAGGCCGATGATATTTGTGCGGCGCTTGCGCAGTGAACGGGCCACGGCATTCGGCCGGTAGCGCAGGCGGCTCGCCACCTGCAGAATGCGTTCCCGCGTTGCTTCGGAGACGCGGACATGCTCGGAGTTGCCGCTGAGGACGGCAGAGACCGACATCTTGCTGACGCCGGCTTCATCGGCGACCTGCTGCATGGTGGTGGCGCGTTTCGTTGGCAATCTGGATGATCCTGCAGCTTTATCGATAAATCAGAACTGATATACCGATAAATCATTGTGCACAGGATATCACAAGCGATTTTGCGCTGTCAAGCATTCTGCAAAAAAAGTGTGAAGAATGTTGCCGATGCGCCGGCGGTGTTCGGACCACGCCCAGATCCGCGCGCGTTGAGATGCGTTCATGCCCCTGGAAGCACGGCTTCCAGGGGCATGAACAAGGCTACTCCAGCCGGAGCTCAGGCCCCGGCTTCGGTCGCCGGTGACCCGATCACCGGAGCACCGCGCGGCGCGGCTTCTACCGCCAACACCGGCTCCGGAACCTCGTCTTCGGGGTATGCCAGCTGGCCAAACTCGGGCACATCCAGGCCCTGCAGCTCCACCTCCGGCGAAACGCGCAGCTTCACAACCTTGTTCACGAGCTTGAAGACGACCCAGGTTGCGCCAAACGCCCAGGCGACACACACCGTGGAGCCCACGACCTGCGCGACGAGCTGGCTCGGATCCCCGTGCAGGATGCCGGTAACACCCATGAGCTTTGATCCCGCGGTGCCGATATAGCGGGTTGTGCCCGTTCCGTTCCAGCCCTGGCCGTACGTGCCGTCTGCAAAGATGCCCACACAGATGCCGCCGAGCCAGCCACAGTATCCATGAACGGAAACCGCGCCACAGGGATCATCCACCTTGAGTACCTTTTCGTTGAAAAGGACGCCGACGCATACCAGAAGGCCGGCGAGAACGCCGATCACGCAGGCATCCGGCGCATTGACGAACGCACACGGCGCCGTAATTGCCACCAGGCCCGCAAGCATGCCGTTACAGGCCATTGAGATATCGGGCTTACCAAACTTGAATGTCCAGAACAGCATCGCAGTGGCCGCACCGAAGATCGCCGCCAGGTTGGTGTTTACGGCGATGATGCTAATACGCAGGTCGGTGGCAGCCAGTGTTGAGCCGGGATTGAAGCCCATCCACCCGAACAACAGGATGAACGTTCCTGTTACTACAAATACGATGTTGTGCCCGGGAAACGCCACCGGCCTACCCTTCTTGTCGTACTTTCCGAGCCGTGGGCCAAGCAGCACAGCCAACGCCATCGCACAGAATCCGCCAACGGCGTGAACCACCGTTGAGCCTGCGAAATCTACATACCCGTGGCCCAGGTGCATGCTGTTTCCGATCTGCGACAGCCAGCCGCCGCCCCAAACCCAGCAGCCGAAGATCGGATAGAGCAGCGCGCCGATAAAAAGCTCGCACAGCACAAACGCCTTGAACGTGATGCGTTCGCAGATTGCTCCGACAATGATGTAGCCGGCGGTCTCCATAAAGACCACCTCAAACATCACCAGACCGAAGACGCCCGCATCGTAGGCTGAGCCGCTAAGGAACCAGCCGGTTTTGCCGAAGAGGATTCCGAGCTTGCCGTGCAGCATTACGGCGGCATTCAGCGTAGGTGTGCCGCCTATGCCGGCGGGTCCTGCGCCGTTGATGGCGGCCCCGCCATACATAATCGCAAAGCCAACGGCGAAGAAGCCGATGAAGGCGATAACGTAGGCCGCAAAGTTAAGCATCATCAGGTGGCCGGCGTTCTTCTTCCGGACGAGCCCGACTGTGAGGAGCGCAAACCCTGCCTGCATGAAGAGGACCAGATAGCCGGTGCTGAGCACCCAGTTCATGTTGGCGCCAACCTTGAGGTGACCAACAGCGTCTGCCAGCTTTCCGGCAAGCGGCTCCGCCTTGGCCTGGGCAGCGTACGCCTGGTACGCAAGGGCGGACGGATCGCCGGCCTTTGTACCCGGCGCAGGTGGCGGCGTCACAAATGCGTTGCCGCCCGCGTCGGTTACTGTGGTGCGGTCACCCGTCGATGTGCCCGAAGGGTCCGGCTGTGGAGCGCCGCTCTGTGCGCGGACAGGCGCAGCCAGCAGAAGAGCAAGCAGGCCGGCCAGCATGGGAACCCACACGAAGCCGGCGATGAGATGGACGGTACGTTTCATGGAGTGTTTTCCTTGGTCGGGAAGTGTTGGTCAGAAGCGGTAAATCTCGGCCAGAGTCACCGTATCCTGATCGCGCGCGCCGCCGTTTGCGTTGAGCGGGAAGAAGCGGCTGTTCGCGTGATCGTGTCGGACTTCCAGCCTTGTGAGCAGGCCGGATGGTCCGCGAGCGTATTCCAGCGTGAGCGTGGCCTCACGCAGCCGGGTAGCGCCGTTCACCACGCGCAGGCCACCTGCGCCTCCCGGTCCGGCCAGACTGCCGACGCCGGGATTGTCGTCGAACTGTTCGCCGCGCAGGGCCAGGGCGAAGCCCCGGCCTAGCGCGTAGTGCCCGAAGACCGCAACGCCATCCCAACTACCGCTGACGTGGCGGCCATTGTCGCTGCCGGCGCCGGCGCCGAGGTCCAGCTCCGCGTTGAGTCGCAGGCGCCCTTTTGGCGACCAGCCGGCAAGCAGCTCGTACAACTGCGTGGAGATAGCGCCTTTGCCCTTCGGGACGAGCGGGCCATATATGCCTTCACCCTCATCGCCATCCATTGCGCCCACCGTCAGGTTCCATGCAGGATTGAAGGTGTACGTGATCTGGCCGATCACGCTTTTGGCGCCATTATCATCGGCGATGTCGTTCCAACCGTTCACCAGTTCGGCCACCCACGCAACATGCGAGCTGGAAGTGCTCGTGAACCGGAGCCCGGCATGGTAGAACGGGATCGCGTAGGTAAAGAGCAGTCCGCGAGAGTACGCGTCGTTGCCGCTGCTTTCGATCACCTCGTTTCCAAACGGCGTAACAAATATGCCGGCGTCCACATTGACGGCGGAGGACCCGCCGCCAAACGGCACCGTGACGTACAACTGCTGCACGCTTTGCCAGGCGCCGGTACCGCCGGGTTCGGTCAGGTGCACCACCGTGGCCGTATCGCCCGCCGTGAGTTTGGCGTCGAAGCCCAGCGGAACCCGCCGTGATGGGCTGACCGCAAAGTTCAGCTCGAACAGGTTCAATCGCAGCGCGTTGACCTGCAGATCGAAGGCGCGCCCACCGAGGTCCTGCCTCAAGCGCACGCCGTCGGTGCCGACAAGCGTGATTGGGACCGTGGAATTCCGCGGGTCGACCTGATAGTAGAGATCGATCAGGCCGTTCACCTGAAGGTGCGGCCATGGTGGCGACGGTGCAGCGGCTGGTGATTGGGCGGACGCAGGTCGGCTGCAAGGAAGAGCCGCGGCCACGCATACGGCCGGCCAAAACCAGACGCGAGATGTGAACTTGAAGCGTAACACGAGAAGATTCCCTTCTGAATCTCACGATGAAGGAAGCTTCTCTGCTCCACGCGGAATCGGTGTGCAACGGGATCCCGGACCGGGCGATTGGGGACGAGGGCTTGCCGGATCATCCCCGGAGCATCGTCAGGCGCAATTATCCAGCGAATGACGAAAACAGCCCGGATAACGGCCGCGGTGCCGGGGACCAACGAGGATGGGCAGACAACTGCCCGGGCGTGCTGCAGCGGCGCAGCCAACGCTGAGCCTAAGCGCTCAGACGGTCTACTATAGCAGGTGTGTTAACTAAGTTGCAAGTGGGCAGCCGGTTATTTCAGAGGTAATCTGCACTTCCGGCAGTGGCAGTACCAACGTGAACCATGCGCCATCTTCCGAGTGTGCACAGATGTTGAGCCGGCCGCCGATGAGGCTCAGAAACCGTTGCGCCAGCGGGATGCCGGCCAGCCACGCTTCGTAGCCCTGATCCACCACGCTGTCGACCGTGTTCACCTGAATCTCGAGGAGGCGAACGATTTCGGGCGGCAAATGCAGGCCCGTGCACTGGAGGTCGACGACCACTCCACGCTCGCGGATCGTGGTGGTTATGCGAATCGTGGAACCCGGTTCGGCAGTACGGACCGCAAGCAGAATCAGCTGATGGAGGCTGTGCCGAAGCAGGCTCTCGTCGCAGTTGACCACCGGCGACCCACCTGGCGAGCTCAACTCAAGGCGCACCGCCCTGCGCTCCGCCCTTGGCGCCAGCGTGCTGCACAGGTGCTGCAGAAGCGTGTCGAGGGCAACAGCCTGCGGATGCATTCTTAACGTGCCTGCGCGATACTGGAGCGTCACCAGCAGGTTGTTGGCCGCCTCTAGCAGGTTTTGAGCCGAGTTCTCAATATTGGAGACAGCTGCAGCCTGCGACGCGTTGAGCGGCTCGTATTCGCCATCCGACAGCAGCTCGGCAAAGCCGATGATGGCTGTCAGCGGCGTTCGCAAGTCGTGCGATGCGGAAGCGAGAAACCGTTCAATGCACTGCTCCAGCGCCATGGACTCCTGGCTTCGCTGGTGCAAATCCGCTTCGACGGCGCGAAGTCGGCTGTTTGCCGCGGTGGCAGCCAGGCTCTTGAAGCGCCGCGCACATCTCTTGCCGTCCTTCCCGGTAAGGTCGGCGGGATCCAAAGCTGTGACACTCGCCTCCTCCAAAAGCTCGATCAAGGCTCGCACATCGGTCCATGGAAGCTTTAGGGCGGCCCAGGTCGATGCGGGCTCGGCGAACTCATCCACATGTTCCCCATTCGGCTCGGCGTGGTTCCAACGGAGCATCTGCTCAAGGGTCATCTCAGCACACGCGGAGATTTCACCGTTGCGGCAGAGCAACTCGGGGTCGATGTGGCGCAACCGCCGGCGGGCTGCGGCTCTCCACGCCAACAGAATCGCGCTGCGCAGCGGTTCCGAAGCGCAGTGGCAACCCGTCTCTCGTTTCACGATGGCCCCTTGTGCGATCGATCAGTGGCCGGCCGCGGGCGCCTTGGGCAGCTTCGATATCACGTCCTTGGTCAGGTCGTTGGATGAATAGACCATGGAACTGGAATCGAACACCTGGTCGATGCCTTTTCGACGCGCCTCCTGCGCAACGAGTTCCCTCAAAGTCACAAGCTGGCTCCGCCGCTTGTCGTCCAGGGCTGCTGTACCCTGGGTCTGCAGCTCATCCTGAAGGTGGGGCATCTGCTCCTGGAGCAGGCGCGCGTTTTGCAGCATGGTGTTCATGCGGGCGGCTTCTTGCGGTGTGAGGGGTGGTGTCTTGCGCGTTTGCAGTGTGTTGAGGTCCGACGCATCCTGCTGCGCGGTCTTTTCAAATGCCGCCTTCTGGGCCTGCTGCGCCGGAGTCAGCGTATCGAGGCCGACCAGCTTGGCATACTGCGTCATCTGGTCGGGATCGAGATACTGGGCTGCCTGCAGAGCGGCGATCTTCTTGTCGGCGGCATCCTGCAGCTGTTGGGCAACGGCATCCAGCTCATTCGGCGCCGCGGAGGCACGATAGATAGCGTTCATATCTACCATGCCTATGGATAGGCCGGACCCCGGCGGCGGAGCTGCCGGCCTCTGTGTTGCTGAGCGCAGCGCAAACGCGCCGAGCGCAGCGGCCATGGCGACGACGAAGAGTGACTGTGGGTTCCAACGGAATCTGAACATTCGAACCTCCTGAAAATGAGGCGCGAGCTTGCGCCGACCGCCGGCCCGGATGCGGGCGAGCGCGGCCGCTGTTACCTCGGGATGATTTCAACGCACCGGCCCACCACGCGGAGCCGACCTTCGGCGAAGAGGCGAACCGCGTGAATCACGGCCCTGTGCTCTTCCGGCAGTAGCCGCGCTCCCAGCGTTTCGGGCGTGTCACCCGTGTGTACGGGAACCGCGCGCTGTACAATTACCGGCCCGGTGTCGTACTCCTCATCCACAAAGTGGACGGTACAGCCGGTTACCTTCATTCCGCTCTCCAGCACGGCCTGGTGCACACGCAGGCCGTACATTCCCTGCCCACCGAAAAGGGGCAGCAGTGCAGCGTGAACGTTCATGATTTTGACAGGAAACTCGTGGACAAGTTGCGCGGGCAGGCGCAGCATGTAGCCGGCCAGGCAAATCAGGTCGATATCGGCTGCGCGCATCCGGCTGATGATGGCTGAAGCGTAGGCTTCCGGGCCATCCGCGGCCAGCCGGGTCGGCGAAAGCACGGCAACCGGCACACCGGACTCGCTGGCAATTCTGACGGCCGGCGCCGACCTGCGCGTGGCCACCAACAGCGACACGCGAGCCGGAAAGGAGGGCGATTCCGCAGCGTGGAGAAGCGCCTGAAGCGTGGATCCCCGGCTCTCGGCCGAGCACATGACCGCAACGTTCAGACGGCGAGCACGCCCGGGATACTCGGGCTCGCCAGTCAGACGCTGAGACACCTAGTGGGAAAAGAGACCGGACAGCGCGCCGGTGCAGCTTGTTTGCGGAGACATTGCGCACACTATACCATCCACGTTCATCGTGGCGCCTGCGCGCTGAAGGAGGATTGAAGAGGCTCGGCGGCGAAGATACCGACGTTGACTTTGGCCGACCGGAACGGACGGCATGGGTTTGCTGGGTCAGGGGTCATGGATGGATCCGTTACGGACCGTTATCGCTGAAGACGAGGCGTTGACGCGCGAAATACTGCGCGCACACCTGAAGCGGCTTGGCCACACCGTTGCGGCTGAGGCCGGCGACGGCGTCGAGGCCGTGGAGGCCGTGCGCCGCACGCGGCCGGACGTTGTATTGATGGATATTCGTATGCCCACGATGGACGGCATCGAAGCGGCGCACCGGATCGTGGCCGAAACACCGTGCGCGATCGTATTCCTCACCTCCTTTTCGCAGGACGAACTGGTGGAAGAAGCCTGCAGCGCCGGCGCGGTTGGATACGTGATGAAGCCGATCCGTAAGGAAGATTTGGGGCCGGCCATTGAGGTTGCTGTTCGCAGGTTCCGCGAGCTGCGCGCTCAGGGCGTTCTGATTGTTGAGCTTCAGGAGAAGCTGGAGTCGCGAAAGGTGGTCGAGCGGGCCAAAGGTATCCTGATGTCACGGCACCATATGAGCGAGGAAGAGGCGTTCCGGCGGATCCACTTCCAGGCCCGCAACCAGAACCGCAAGATGCGCGACATCGCCCAGAGCATTATCACAGCCGCGGAATTCATGTAGGCTTTGCCGATTGCAGCTCCGCATCTGGTGCTTGCCAGCGGCTCGCCGCGACGCCGCGACCTCATTCAGCTGCTGGGCGTTCCAGTCACGGTTGAGCCAAGCCGTTACGATGAGCCGCCTGCCCCTGAGCAGCCCGTTGACGTACCGGCGTTTGTCTCCGAGTTGGCGCTCTGCAAAGCGCGTGAGACGCTGTCTCGATTTCCCCGCGACCTGGTTATAGGCGCCGATACGGAAGTGACTCTGGACGAGGGCGGAATCGGCCGTCTCTTCGGCAAGCCCCGTGACGCAGCGGATGCCGCGAAGATGCTGCGACAACTGGCCGGCAACACTCACTTTGTATGGACCGGAATCGCTGTGGTATCCGCAGCCGGAGAGTGGACGGCATCGGAAGTGACGGCCGTGGAGTTTGCTCCGATGCGTGAGCACGAAATACTGCGCTATGTGGCCACCGGCGAGCCGATGGACAAAGCCGGTGGATACGGCGCACAGGGTCTCGCCGCACCATGGATCAGCGGCATCCGCGGAGATTTCCACAACGTTGTCGGCCTGCCGCTGTGCCGCCTGCGCCTGCTGCTGCAGGAGGCCGGTTGGCGCCACGGTCCGTAACCGCATATCGCTGTTGACAATGCCACAGTGAGGCTGTATAATTGTGTGCGGAGCCGCCCGTGGACTAGAGCTGTTGCCGCGCGTGAACGGGTGGCATACCGGGTTCGGCAAACCATCGACCCGAGGGCATAACCAGAACACTATGAAAAAAGAAGTGAGCCCGCTACTGATCATCGTTGCACTTGTGGTGATAGCCGCGCTTTTTGGAGGCTATTACATGATGTCGAGGCGGGACGCCACGCATACCGGGCCGATCGCCAATAACACACCACACCTCACAGTGGGTGGGCGTCGCATCCCGATTCCTGCCGGTGGTACAGCCACCAGCGGCACTGAAGCCGGTGCACAAACCAGTCAGGCGAACGCCGGCAAATAACCTCACCGCTTCAAGTACCCGTTTTTCAGTCGTGCCCGCCGCTTCTGCGGCTTAGCCGTCGCAGTGCGGCGCGAAACCATTAAAAGGGAGGTGACTTAGACAAATCGGTCTCTCGCGCAGTCCGGTCCTACGAGACTCGGACGCGCCCAGACAGCGCCACCGCAAGCACGGCGGCAGCGCAAACGAATCGAAACTACGAAGGAAGCACGAACTCAATGAAGTCCAAAGCTGTAACAAGGCCGTCATCGGCCTTTACTCTGATCGAACTGCTCGTCGTTATCGCTATTATCGCGATATTGGCAGCAATTCTCTTCCCCGTCTTCGCGCAGGCCCGAGAAGAGGCACGCAAAACCGTGTGCCTCAGCAACGTCCGGCAGCTGGCCACCGCGAACGAAATGTATATCCAGGACTACGATGAGCAGGTCGTCCTCGACCTGGCATCGGATCCCGCCGG
>JAGWMJ010000021.1 GCA_028871815.1 Armatimonadota bacterium
CGAAGGCGACGGCGATGCTTCCGCGCTCCTTTCCGCGCTCGCGAATGAGCTGGAGGCCGGTGTGAGTGTCGGGCCGGCGGCGCGAAAGCGGCCGCTGAAGTTCGATCTGGTCGTGCTCAACACGCGGGAGGCGCTGGAGGAACGATCCGACCCCTGGATGCGCACGAAGGCATCCGTCAACGACCGGCTGGAGTTCTACCTCGATCTGAACCCGTCGGACGGAACCGGAGCCATCCATATCAAGGACGAGGAGTACGGCGACGGCCTGTTGAAGGCGTTTGCCCTAGCTTTATAGGCGTGGCGTTTGGCGGCTGCGTTGCAGGCGGCGCCACTCCTGCATCCGCCTGGGAATCCGTGCGGCCAGGTCAGCCATCAGTGGGCATGACTGCAAAGGCGGTCTCACCGGTCTGGAGCATACGCGCCAGGTAGGGGCGACACAGACCGCAGCCGCCACCGCACCCAACCGCGGCGGTAATCTCCGATACCTCCCGCCAGCCGCGCGCCAGCGCCAGGGCATGTAGGGCGGCAAAGGTGTGCGGGTAGCAGAGGCACTGCCGTACCGGCAGTGCCGCGCACGAAGGATCGTCCTGCTCGGTCACGTCTCACTGCCCCGGCTATTCATTGGGAGTGGTGCGGTCAAACATCGCATCGGTTACGGCAGTCTGGCGCAGCGCCTTTACATGCCCATCGGCCCAGACAATATTGGCGAAACCGTTCTCGAGCACGGTCTGTGCAGCCACATTGATCGTCTTGCTCTGGTCGATATGCCGGAAGTCCATCGTCGGCGTACCGTACCACTGGGACGGCGGATCGATGCCGGGCGTCTCCTGCATCGTGCCATCGCCGCCGTACCACGGCGCATTGTAGTAGCCCGAGTCGGAGAAGAGTATCTTGCCACTGGTATCGGCCAGTGACGCCTGGCTGGCGGGATCGTGCGGCCAGTAGTTGCCGGCAGCGTCGTAGCATGAACTGTTGTTTTCATAGCAGTCGGACCCGATGAAACCCCAGTTGTAGCCATATCCGTTTCCGTCGCCCAGCCGCGTTACGCCGGTCCAACTGGGACATCGCTGAATCTCGCCGCTCTTCATGTACGGAAACAGCAGCCCGCGCGTCTTGTCCCAGCCGCTTGTTGTGCGCAGCCCGAACCAGTACTGGTAGCAGACATAGCCTTGACAGTCATCATACTGGTAGAGTGGGAAGATTTCGTCGTAATCTTCCGAGTACATCAACGTCGCCAGCCCAAGCTGGCGGAGGTTCGACATACAGCTTGCCTGACGCGCCTTCTCTCGGGCGGTAGCAAAAACGGGAAACAGAATCGCTGCCAGTATAGCAATAATAGCTATAACGACTAACAGCTCGATCAGGGTAAATGCACGGTGTCTGCGGACCATGGTTTCAGGTTACTTTCTCCGATTTAGAGTGGCCGGGCCAATTGTCGACCGGTGGTTCCTGAGCGCCGCGGTGAACGACCCGCGGCAAACAAAAACCACCCGGGCCCTTTCGGAGGCTGGGTGGTCTGAAGTGGTGGGCCGGTGTGGAGAGCCACTCTCCGCCGTACCCGTAAACCTCATCACGCCCCTTTCTCGCGAGGGGAACCGATGATCAATGGCAGGCGGGCATTCGGGCTTGCACGAGCGAGTTGCATTCTGGTCGACCGTGCTTACCGCAGCGGGACTGCGCCGGAATCTCACCGGACTTCCCCCGTTTTACCGCGCATTTCGGCGCGGCCCTGCGATCTCTGCGCACTATGAAGTTGTGCAGTTAGTATAAGACCTTATTATGGACTCTGTCAATCCCTCAATGAATGCAGGCGATAGCGCACAACGACCGAGGCGTCCAATCCATCTTGATGTCTTTGGCGCTTTCCAGGTCAACGGTGCTTGTCGGGCGGCTAAGCCGGCGCATGCTCAACCTCAGCCACCGCTTCCGCGTCGTCGGGTTCGGGCGGTAGTTCGGCGCCCGACGAGCGAAGCAGATCCGCCGGCGGCTGCCGCGTGAGGCGCGGAAAGAAGTAGGTCAGGATCAACTGCACCGAAGCAGCTACCGGCACAGCGAGCAGCATGCCCACAAGGCCGAACAGCGTTGCGCCCGCGCCCAATGCAAAGATCGCCACAACGGGATGCAGACCGACCGACCCTCCGACAACGCGCGGGTAGATCAGTTGGTCGAAGAAGTTCTGCGCCAGAATGGCGCACACGGCCACAGCAATGGAATAGCCTGCGGAGTGCGGTGCCACGTGGAAAACAAAGAGCGCGGTGTGACGATCCATTAGATAGCAGACGGTGGCCACAGAAACAGATGTAACCAGTTGCCCCAGGTAGGGCACCGCATAGAAGGCGCCGGCCAGCAGCCCGAGAAACAGGGAGTACCGGACGCCGAGCAGCGAAAACAAGACAAATGCCGTGACAGCGTACATGGAGCAGATTTTGGCCAGGCCGCGAAGGTAGGCCGTAAACACATCGACCACCTCGCGACTCATGGTGTCGATCTGGAGATGGTATTGGTCGGGGAAAACTGAGATGATTCGCGCGCGAAGCAGCGGATAGTCGCGCATAAAGAAGAATGTAGCAATCGGAATGATCACGATCCAGAAGAACTTGGACGCAATGCCTTCGAGGATGCCCTGAACGGCCACCAATCCCGTTGCGGCCACGGCGGCCAGCAAACCCGACTTTTGCTGTACCAGGTCCGACACATTCCGCTGGTGGATACCCACGGCTCGCAGCATGTGGGCGTGGGCATGCATGAACGCGTTTGCTGCATTCTGGAGCGTAGTGGCATACGTGCCGAAGTTGCTGATCAGGTCGGTGGTTTGGGCGGCCGCCAGGGGCAGAACGAAGATGCCAAACAGCCCCACGATGCAGAGTCCGGAGAGGTAGATGACCGCGATTGCCCGGCCACGCGAGTGGCCGACGTTCTGCAAGTACCGGATGGTAGGTTCCAACAGTGCTGCAAGGGCAAAGGCGATGATAAATGGCGGCAGAATCGCCTGTACTTTCCACAGGAACAGGCATGCCACCGCGGCGGCCGCAAAAAGGAGGAAGAAGCGCCGCAGATCGGCACGCATCAACCCGAACGGGTAGTTGACCACCGGTCCGGTCGGCTCAACCGGCGCGGCGTCGCGCCGCCCTGGCGCCGCCGACTTCAGCGGCGCCAGGGCCTCGCTGTGCGGTGCAGTCCGCGACTTGTCGGTGGCGCGTTCAGGCGCCAGCTTCGTCTCCGTCAGCGCCCATCTCACCCAGCTTCTGGCCGACGGTGGCGCGCGTCTTCTCTACAACGCTTGAGACCCGCTGGCTGATGTTTTTGCTCAGGTCGCCGAACCGATCGGTGATGTCGCCCAGTGACTTACCGATGTCGTTCCGCAACTCCTCACCGGACCGCGGCGCCAGAAGCAGACCGGCGACCGCACCGACCAGCACACCGATACCGATACCGGCGAGAACACTCACCAGGACTCCACGGCCATCGTCTTCGTTCAACATTTCGCCCTTGCCTCCACGAACTGGATTCGCCCGCTTGATTTCCTGCCTGATACTCATACGGCGCCAACGCCGGCGCGTTTCGCCCGGGCAGCGTTACCGGGAAATTCTACGCCGCCGTCTTGCCGGCGGTTCCTGTGGCGCCGGGCGCCTGCCGCGTAACAAACGCTGAACCGCTGCCTTCGCAAGCCCGGCAGCCGCATTCATCGCGATCCTGGCTCCAGCTGCAACCGCCAGCTTCGCCACGACCGCGCCGCGGCTGTCCGACTCTCCCGCGCCGATCAGGTTGCGCAAACCCGCCGTCGTCTCGGCGGCTGCCCGCGTCGTGACTTCAAGGCTCGTTAACGCTGCCCGTGCTTTCACCAGCATGGGCTTGATCTCTTCACGCGTCAGTTCGTCGAGATCCTTGAGCAGCGCCGCTGCCTGCTGGAGCGTGGCATCCAGCTTCTTGCGCGTCGGACCGAACTCAACAACCGTCCGTTGAACGCCATTCAGCACGACCCATAACTTGCCGATGGCCAGGATACTTACCACCAGCAGCAGGATCACCAGAATGTGCGTAATCAGCTCCATAAGCGATCAGATGCCTTCAACGGCCGCAGCTGCCGGCCGGCGGAATGCGCCGGGCAGCAGGCCCGCTACCGGCAAGCGCTCGTTGTTATCTTGTATGAGAACGGCATCCGGCGTCATAAGTTCCACCATCACCTGACGGCAAGCGCCGCAGGGCGAGCGCAGCCCGGTCGGTTGATCCGGTGGACCGGCAACCGCGAGGAGCGAAATCTTGATGGCGCCGGCGGTGATGGCGTTCGCAAGAGCCACCCGTTCGGCGCATAACGTAAGGCCAAAGCTGGCATTCTCCACATTGGCTCCCACGAAAACGCCAAGCTCGGTGGCCGCCGCGGCGCCAACGGCGAAACCGGAATATGGGCAGTAGGCGCGGAGGGCGGCGGCGCTTGCCTGCCGCAGCAGGTTCGCTTCGTGCTCAGCCAGTTCCATCGGCTGCCCCCTCACAATCCTGACGCTGTGAGCAGATCGTTCCACCGCACAGCACTCTCGAGCCACCATCGGCCTCGACGGCTCCGTAACATACCGCGGCCTGGCCGGGCGTAATCGCCCGCTGTTTGGCGTTGAACCGCACATGAAACCGGTCGGCACGATCTCCCGGCGCAATTGTGGCGGAGGCTCTTGCGCCGTTGTATCGCACCTGAACCCGCGCTTCCAGTGGCGAGTCAAGGCACGGGATAGCCGACCAGATGGCTGACCGCGCGGTCAGGGCGTCGCCGTACAACTCTTCCTCCGTGCCTACGACCACGCGATTCTCCGCTGCATCCAGCTCAAGCACAAACAGCGCGCCATGCGAGCCACCCGGCAGCCGTCGACGCTGACCGATGGTATACAGCGCCACGCCAAGGTGCGGCCCCAGGTCCTCACCATCTCGCGTCTGAATGCGGCCGGGTCTCAGGGCATTGGATGCCGAGTTCCGCAGAAAGTCACTGTAGCCGGTTCGTGGCGCGAAGCATATATCCTGTGAATCGGGCTTGTCCGCCAGCGCCAGTCCCAGTCGAGCAGCGGACCTGCGAGTCTCCGCTTTGCTTTCCATATCGCCAAGCGGCATCAGCGTGTGCGAAAGCTGCTCCTGCGTCAACGTGTACAGCGCGTACGACTGGTCCTTGGCGGCATCACGGGCGGTCAGCAGTTCGTACCGGCCGGTAGCCGAACTCCGGCGGATTCGGGCATAGTGGCCCGTCGCCAGATACTCAGCCCCAAGGTCTCGCGAGTGGCGCATCAGTTCGGTGAACTTTACGGTCCGGTTGCACTCCACGCACGGGTTCGGTGTGCGGCCTGCGGAGTAGTCGTCCACGAAGGCCTTGATCACCGTATCTGCGAACACCTCGCGGAAATTGAGGACGTAGTGCGGTATCCCGATGCGGGCGGCGGCCCGGCGGGCATCTTCAACGGCGCCGAGCGAGCAGCATCCGCCGTGCTTGCCCTGCTCGGAGTGCTCTTGCCAAATCTGCAGCGTGATGCCGATGACGTCGAAGCCTTGCTCCTTGAGCAGTGCCGCAGCGACGGCGCTATCCACGCCTCCGCTCATGGCCGCGACCACAACCGGCCTTGCGGCGGAGCGCTTTGTGCGTGGCGGAGGGTTTGGCGAAGTCATGGATATCGGTCTGTTCCGGGGCTTGAATCGGCCAGTGATAATAGTGTATGATGGTTGGGAATTTGGCGCTCTCGGCCCGAGAGTGCCAACGAAATCGCACAGGCATCCGGCGCCGGATGCCATCGAAATCCGAAGCCGGAGTTAAATGATACCAGCAGTAGGGAACGCCCCCGAGGCGAAGGAGACAAAATGGCAAAGCTGAAGCCTCTCAACGATCGCATCGTTGTAAAGACTGTGGATGCGGAGGAGAAGACGGCCGGCGGCATTATTCTGCCGGACAGCGCACAAGAGAAGCCGACCGAGGCTGAAGTTATCGCCGTGGGTCCGGGCAAGACCCTGGATAGCGGCAAGGTGGTGCCGGTGGATGTAAAGGTGGGTGACCGGATCATCTACGCCAAGTACGGCGGCACCGAGATCAAGCTGGGCAAGGACGAATACGTGATTCTGCGCCAGGACGACGTGCTGGCAGTGAAGGAGTAGAGCATGGCATCCAAGCTGCTTCTGTTTGATGAAGAGGCGCGTCGCGCGATGGAGCGCGGCGTGGATCAGTTGGCGAATGCGGTGAAGGTTACACTTGGGCCGCGCGGCCGTAACGTGGTGCTTGAGAAAAAGTTTGGCAGCCCCAGCATCATCAACGATGGTGTGACGATCGCCAAAGAGATTGAAGTCGAGAATCCCTTTGAGAATATGGGCGCGCAACTCGTCCGCGAAGTCGCCAGCAAAACCAATGACGTGGCCGGTGACGGCACGACCACGGCCACGGTTCTTGCCCAGGCTATCGTGAAAGAGGGTCTGAAGGCCGTGGCGGCCGGCGCCAAGCCGATGCTGGTAAAGAAGGGCATCGACGCCGCGGTGGACGCGATAGTGGCCGATATCGCCAAGAGCTCCAAGAGGGTTCAGGGTAAGGAAGCCATCAGCCAGGTCGCGACGGTCTCGGCAAACGACGCCGCGGTCGGCAAGATGCTTGCTGAAGCGATGGAGAAGGTGACCGCCGACGGGGTCATCACCATTGAAGAAAGCAAGGGCACAACCACCCAGCTTGAGGTTGTGGACGGCATGCAGTTTGACAAGGGCTACATCTCACCGTACTTCGTCACCGACGCGGAGCGGATGGAGGTTGTGCTGGACAACCCCTACATCCTGCTCTACGAGAAGAAGATCAGCGCCGTGGCCGACATTATCCCAACCATGGAGAAGGTTGCTCGCAGTGGCCGCCCGATTCTGCTGATCGCGGAGGATGTGGATGGCGAAGCGTTGGCAACCCTGGTGGTCAACAAGATCCGCGGAAACATAACCAGCTGCGCCGTTAAGGCGCCCGGTTTCGGTGACCGGCGCAAGGCGATGATGGGTGACATTGCCGTGCTGACCGGCGGCCAGTTCGTAACCGAAGACCTCGGAATGAAGCTGGAGAACGTGGAGCTGGATGCCCTTGGCGGCGCCAAGCGTGTTGTGCTGACCAAGGACGACACCACCATCGTTGGCGGCAGCGGCAAGTCCGCCGCGATCAAGGGCCGGATCGCTGAGATCAAGCGCTCGATCGACGAAACCGAGAGCGACTACGATCGCGAGAAGCTGCAGGAGCGTCTTGCCAAGCTGTCCGGCGGCGTGGCCGTGATCCAGGTTGGCGCCAGCACCGAGACGGAGCTGAAGGAGAAGAAGTCACGCATCGACGATGCGATGCATGCCACACGGGCAGCCGTCGAAGAAGGCATTGTGCCTGGAGGCGGTATCGCGCTGCTCAATGCCGCGCTCGTGCTGGAGAAGCTCAATCTGCCAGGCGATCAACAGATCGGCGTCAACATCGTGAAGCGCGCGGTGGAAGAGCCGCTCCGTCAGATCGCGGAGAATGCCGGTCTCGAGGGCAGCGTGGTTGTGGACGCTGTCAAGGGCCACAAGAAAGGGCATGGCCTCAACGCTCAGACCGGAGTGTACGAGGACCTTGTGGCGGCCGGCGTGGTTGACCCAGCCAAAGTTGTCCGCACGGCGCTGCAGAATGCCGGATCGATCGCGGGCATGATCCTCACGACCGAGTGCCTGATCACCGAGAAGAAGGAAGAGACGCCACCGCCTCCCCCAGGTGGCGGCGGCGGTCACGGAATGTACTGACGCCCTCGCGTCAGGGCCGATGACGGGCGGGCCGGCAACATGCCGGCCCGCCCGTTTCCATTTAAACCAGGCAGTACAAGAGTGCGTTCGCGCGGTGAAACCGTGTGTTTCGTGGTTAAATCTAGGTGGCTCCGTCCATTGGCCGGACCTGGAACCGCCTCTTGCCGACCCACCAATCCCCACCAGCCCTCCGCTACCTGCTTCCACTGATCGCCGGCTTTGCGGTGGTTGGCAGCGCTCCGGCGGCCCGCGCACAAACGCCGCAGGCTGCCGCGCCACCAGGTAGTGCGCCGGCGATACGTATCCTCAAGTTCAAGAGTCTGCACTACGACGGCGCCACCGGGGCGATTGCGTCGAGCGGCGATGTGACGGTGCATTACCGCCCGCAAGGTTCTGAAGAACCGGTGACGCTCACCACGCATTCGCTGAACTATACGGCGGGGCGCGGCGTCGCGTCCGCGCCCGGTCCTGTTACCCTTACGCGGGTTGACGGCGCATTCAGCGGTACCGGGCTGCAATATGACTTTGTTAGCGGCGCGGGCCTGTTATCGCACGCGCGCCTGGATGCTCCCGGCCTGCATGTAACCGGCGCGCGCATCCAGCGGTTCGAAGATGGCTCCATCGACGTGATCAACGGCACGCTCACCACATGCGATCGCACGAACCCCGACTACCATCTCCGGGCAAACCGGCTGCACATGACGCCGCAGCGCATCGTCTCTGCCGACCACATCACGCTCTTCGCAGGTCGAACGGCGCTGATAACGCTGCCCTACTTGCGGCGCAACCTGAACATTGAGTCAAACGCGCCCACGCCGCTGCCGGGCTACGACGGGCAGGATGGCGTTACGCTGCGGATTGCCGATGCGCCGATCCAGACACGACGATTTGGCCTCGACTACGATCTGCGCTTTGGTGTGATTCACCCTCCATCGGGATACGTTGCCGCGCAGACCGGTTTATCCGGCCAGGCTACACCTGCTCCACGCGGATTCTTGCCCGACATGGCCGACCCGCTGCGGGGCTTCCTGGAGCAGCTGACACCGCCCACCTACCTTGAATATGCCGCCAGCCGACTTCCCGGACCGCTGGCGCCGGCTACCACAGCCGCACTCATCCTCGAGAATGGGCTCTATGTTATCAACCGGCGGCGCACCGACCTGCGGGTTGCACGGCTTCCTGAGATCGCCATTCAAGCATCCAACTTACTAGGTCACGGCGCTCCCGAGAGCACGAACGGCAGTCAGGTTCAGGGCGCATCCGATCTGGTGAACGCGCGCGCGCCGGGCGCGCCCTTTCTGCTGAATCTGGACGCGGACCTGAGCAGCATCAACGAGACTCCCACCAACGCGCACGGCACGCGCCTGGATGTGCGCATCAGCGCGGCTTCGCAGCCGCTGATGTTGGGACGGCGCATCAGCGCCAGGGCCGGGATCAGCAACTGGGCAAATGCCTACTCCGACGGGAATCTGTACGACCTGGTGTCGCCGGAGGTGGAGCTGAACTTCCTTCCGACATCCACGTCTCTGCTGGATGTTGGCTACCGGTACCTCTCCGACGCCGGCCGGACGCCGTTTGCGTTTGATCGGCGCGATCTGCGTCATGAACTTCGGCTGCAGTACCAGGTTGGCGGCCCGTGGGCATTCGGGATCGTTTCCAAGATGGACATGGAGCGGACCCGTTTCTACGACGGCGAATTGACGGTTGTGCGCAACTTTGACTGCATGCAGGTTGGTGTGGCCTATCGGGTTCGCACGCGGTCTGTCTCGATCATCTTCTCCTTGCTGCCGGGGGCGCTGGTTCACCGGAAGTAGCAGCGATCTTCCGGTCTGCGTGCAGGCGGTGGGAGTTGCTGCGCGCGCTTTTTTAGCCGCCTCCGCGCCATAATCTCGTGCACACCACACCCGGTAGGCACAGAAAGCCACCCTCCACATGCCAGCTACGTCACTCGAATCGATCGTCTCACTCTGCAAGCGTCGCGGCTTCATCTTCGCAGGCAGCGACATCTACGGCGGCTTGCAGGGCACCTTCGACTACGGTCCGCTCGGCGTTGAACTCAAGAACAACCTGAAGCGACTCTGGTGGCGCCACAACGTGTACGAGCGCGATGACATCGAGGGCATTGATACCGCCATCCTGATGAACCACCTCGTGTGGCTCTACTCCGGCCATGAAGAGACCTTTGTGGATCCCCTTGTCGACTGCAAAAAGTGCAAGGGCCGCTTTCGGGCGGATAAGCTGGGAGAATCGGTCTGCCTGCTGGAACCCGGCAAGCGACCGGGTGAGTGCGGTGGTGAGCTGACCGAATCGCGCGCGTTCAACATGATGTTCAAGACTCAGGTGGGCCCGGTTGCAGATAGCGAGTCGTTCGCCTATCTCCGTCCAGAAACCGCCCAGGGCATGTTCGTCAACTTCAACAACGTAGTTCAATCCACGAATCGTAAACTGCCCTTCGGCATCGCTCAAATCGGCAAATCGTTCCGCAACGAGATAACGCCGCGTAACTTTCTGTTTCGTCTCCGCGAACTGGAGCAGATGGAGATTGAGTACTTCGTGCGGCCGGATGAGGCCGTAGCGGCGCATGACGCCTGGGTGCACGATCACCTCGACTTCTGGATCAGCGACATTGGCCTTAATGCAGACGACCTTCGCCTCTATGAAGTGCCTGAGAAGGATCGCGCGCACTACTCAATGCGAACGGTAGATATCTTCTTCCGGTATCCGATCGGCTGGGAGGAGCTGGAAGGCATCGCCAATCGCGGTGACTTCGACCTCGGCTCGCACTCGCGCGATTCCGATAAACTTGAACTGCAGTCAACCGTAAAGCCCAACGCGCACAGCACCGAACGACTCACATGGTTCGATCAGGCTGCCGGCAAGCATATCGTGCCGTTTGTTGTTGAGCCGGCGGCTGGCGTCGATCGCGGATTTCTCGCCATCATGTGCAGCGCATATACCGAGGAGGAGCTGCCGGGTGGCGAAACCCGCGTTGTGCTCAAACTGAAGCCCGCGCTGGCGCCCGTGAAGGTTGCAGTCCTGCCGCTTAAGAAGAACGCCGCTCCGATTGTCGAGATGGCAAAGGGAATAAAGCGAGACATTCAGACGGCCGGTGAGATGCGGGCTGTGTATGACGACTCAGCAGGGATCGGCCGGCTGTACCGGCGTCAGGATGAGATCGGCACGCCCTACTGCGTTACCGTCGACTTCCAGTCGCTGGAAGACACCACTGTGACGGTTCGCGACCGCGACACGATGGAGCAGACTCGCGTTGCCTCGGCCGACCTTGCTGACTGGCTCCGCCAGGCGTTGCGGTGACGGCTCGTGGGAAACCCGGCTGGAAATCGGCTGTCGAGCGAAACCAGCCCATACCTGCTGCAGCACGCCAGCAATCCGGTGGATTGGTACCCATGGGGTGACGCCGCTTTTGAGCGCGCGCGCAGCGAAAACCGACCTATTCTCCTCTCCGTTGGGTATTCGGCGTGCCACTGGTGCCACGTCATGGAGCGTGAGAGTTTTGAGGACGCCAACATTGCGGCGCTGATGAACCGGCTCTTTGTGTGCATCAAGGTGGATCGCGAAGAGCGCCCCGACGTTGACTCGCTCTATATGGCAGCCGTGCAGGCCATGACCGGGCAGGGCGGCTGGCCCATGACGGTGTTTCTCACGCCGGATGGCGCGCCGTTCTTCGGCGGGACGTACTACCCACCGGAGGACCGCTATGGCCATCCCGGTTTTATCCGCATTCTCAACGCCGTGGCGGAAGCATGGGAGTCACGCCGTGATCAGGTAACGGAACAGGCGGAAGCGCTTGGCTCCGCGCTGAGCGAGCTGGTTGCGCCGCTGCCGGACGGCGAAGCCGACATGCCGGGACCTGGCGCCCTGGATGATGCGATCGCGGCCCTCACGCCTCTTTACGATGAGACGTACGGCGGCTTCGGAACCGCGCCGAAGTTTCCGCAGGCGCCCACGCTGGACCTGTTGGTGCGGATGGCGCCGCGCAGCGAACGGTCGGCCTCAATGCTGGCACAGACACTCGAAGCAATGGCCAGCGGCGGCATATACGACCATGTCGGTGGTGGGTTTCATCGTTACAGCACCGATCGACAGTGGCTGGTTCCTCATTTTGAGAAGATGCTATACGACAATGCGCAGCTGGCTCTGGTCTATGCCCGCGCCGGCATTGCTCTGAACCGGGACGACTTTCTCGCGGTGGCCGAGGAGACGTTGGACTACCTTCTTCGCGAGATGTGCTCGCCGGAGGGCGCGTTCTACTCCGCGCAGGATGCGGACAGCGACGGCATCGAGGGGCAATTCACGGTTTGGAGTCTGGACCAGGCGGCGGCCGCCCTGAGTGCTGAGGAACTGCAGGCCACATGCGCCGCCTACACGCTTACCAGCCAGGGCAACTGGGAGGGAAAGAACATCCTCACGGCACGCACGCCGGACGCGCGCGCCACATCGCAGGAGCTTCTCGGCAAGCTGCGCCTCGCCCGCGCCGGCCGTGTTCCGCCGGCGACCGATGACAAGGCATTGGCGTCTTGGAACGGCCTGGCGCTCGCAGCATTTGCCGAGTGCGCCTGCCTCTGCCGGCGTGAGGACTACCTCACGGCCGCTCTCCGAACGGGCCACTTCCTCGTCGAAAAGATGGCATGGCGGGACGATACCGGTGGCCTGAGGCTCCGGCACACCTGGCGGGGCGGTATAGCAAAGGTGAACGGCTTTCTGGAGGACTACGCCTGTGTGGCGCGCGGCTTTCTCGCGCTCTACGAGGCCACGGGCCAATCGCCGTGGCTGGCGCTGGCAGACGAGCTCGGCGCTACGACGCTGGCGCGATTTGCCGATCCGGCCGGCAATCTGCTTTACGATACCAGCGACGACGCGCCCGCCCTGCTCCACCGGCCGGCCACTCGCGACGACAACGCTGTGCCGTCCGGATCCGCTGTAGCGATTGAGGTGCTGCTGCGGCTGGCGGCGATCCATGATGACGATAGGTTGATGTCGGCAGCGCGCCGTTTACTGGCGCCGCACTTCGCCAGCGGTAGCCAACACGCCTACGGGCAGGGTCGGCTCCTCTGCGCGCTGGATGACGCGATGGGCGAAATGACCACCGTGGTGCTCTGTGGGGCCGAGAACGACACCTCCGCGAGCGCTCTGAGACAGGTCGCCTGCCGATTTGCCCCGCAGCCCCGCGTTCTGGTAAGCGCCTTACACGGTGAACCGGCCCTGCCCGGCATCGCGCTTCTGGATGGCCGCGGTCCGCTGGACGGCCGCGCGGCAGCATACGTCTGCATCGGGCGGGTTTGCCGGCTTCCCGTTTCGGATCCCGAAGAGCTGCGGAAACAACTGGTCCGGCTGTCTGGTCGAGCCGGTTTGCGCACCTACGACCACTGACCTCTCCGCCGTAGAGAGGCTGCGCTTCCTGGTTCGGGCACAGCCGGCTTCTGCGACTGTTGGACCAGCCGACCAGGCTGCCGCGTGTCGGCGGCTTTGATGCTCGCGACCTTGAGCCTCGCTGTTCGTGGCATCGCAGCAATTATCGACCTCGCACGGATATTTTTGGCTGGCAGCAGTCTTGTTAGTTGATGAATGCAGGTTGGCGCGCTCTGCACGCGGATCAGCCTGGCCAGCGCGATCGGAGAAACACCCCCATGACGAGCGACCGTGAAAGCGCTCAGCCAGCCCCTCCAAACGAGCCCGAGACGAACGATGCCGTTATCGACTCCACACTCCTGCGCCGCATGGCGGACGGAAGCACCGCAGCTTTTGAGACGCTGCGGAACCGGCATCGCGAGCGACTTTACTGGCTTTGCCTCCGCGAGATGCGTGGCAACCGTGAAGACGCGGAGGACGGCCTCTGCGCCGCATTCGATAACGCGGCGCGAAACCTCGGCAACTATGTCGAACGCGACCCGAACGTCGCAGCGCTGCTGACCACTTTTGCAAAGAACGCCTGCCGCAATCTCCTGCGCGCGCGCAGCCGCGACACATCGCTCGCTCGAGAAGTGACCGAACAGATTGCTCGCGGCGCGCCACAAGCGGACTTGAATTGCGCGACTTGCACCGACGAGGAGAGAGCCGAACTGCGGCGCTGTATCGAGGAGCTTAACCCGACGCTGAGAGAGCCGATGACGATGAAAGTCTACGGCGCAATGGATGTTCGTGAGATCGCAACGAAGCTGGGCATCACTGCGCACACGGTTTCTCAGCGCATCCACCGGGCGAAGTGCGAACTCGCCAAGCGCCTGACCGACGCGAACACGCCCCAGATCATCGCAGCTCAGATGGCGGAGGCCCGCCTGATCGCGCTCACACTTCCTTCAGGCCGCTCCGTTGCGCGCCGCGTGCAGCTTGGGGCGCACATCCCGCTCCGCCCCGCGCATGTAGAGACTCTGCGCCGATATGTGGCCCAGCACCCGCGTGGGTGGGTTAAACGGATGGAACTCGCGAATCAGCTGCTGGTTGCCGGAGATCTCGGTTCGGCGCTGATGGAGTTTACGAAGGTAGCAGCCGACCGGCCGCACGAGCTGGAGGTCTGGCTCCGCATCGGTGAGATCCTTCGGGTGCAGGAGCGTTGGGCGGACGCGCGGCGGGGTTACGAAGCGGCGCTCGAGCACGCTACCGCCGGCGCCGGCCAGCACCACATTCACGGCTGGATCGCTCTCTGCTGCGGCTCGGTGGAGGGCGCATTGGCGGCGTTTCGCCGGGCGGCCAGGCTGGATCCGGGAAACGCGGCTCATTGGCACGCGATTGGGTTCACCGCTAGCGATGCACAGCGATCCGACGAAGGCGCAGCTGCGTTTGACCGCGCCCTGGCCCTCAATCCGGATGACGTGATTGCCCTTACCGGCAGCCACGACGCCCTGCAGCACCTCGGCCGGGACGCGGAAATCGTTCCCCGGCTGGAACGCGCGCTGAGTTTGGCGCCGAATGACGTGATGACGCTGAAACTGCTGGCCGTTCACCGAACCAGCATGAGCCTGGTGTTTGGCGCGGAAGGCGAACGAACCCGGGCGATGATCCGAAGGGCGACCCGGCTGGCACCGGATACGTCCGAGGCGTGGGAACCGCTGCAGCACTTCTACGACGCTCGCGGTGACCGCGAATCTGCCGAAGCAGTGTGGCGCAACTTTCTCGCGCGCCGTCCGGGCGATGCCCGGGCGTGGCGACTGCTTGCCGGCCAGCTCATGGGCAGTGAGTCTAAGGCGAGCGCCGTCACGGCGATCCGGCGGGCGGCCGAACTGGCGCCGGATGACCCGCTGGCACAGAGGGCGCTGTGCGAAATGCTGGCGAGAACGGGTGAAACCGCGGAGGCCCGCGCGGCCGTGGAGCGGCTGCTGAAGACGT
>JAGWMJ010000022.1 GCA_028871815.1 Armatimonadota bacterium
GTAAGCAGCGATGCTGCGAGCGGCGGGAAACTCGAAAAGCTTGTGATATGGTGGCGCCGGTTGAAGTTATTACTGCGGCGGGTTTCGCTGCGGAGACCAAACCACCAACTGCCGCGCAGTCGAACGTGTCGCGCGACGGCAGTCAAACAACCTGGAAGCGAGGCCGGAAACTATGACAGGCCAGGGCAGTGGATTCGGGCTTATAGTTGTAGGCGCACTTTGCATCGTGCTCAATGCGCTCGGATCAGCCCGCTGGATTGGGTTGGTCATGATCGGTATTGGCGTGCTCTCCTACGCCCGGTCGAAAAACTAGACGATCAAACCGCTTTGTGCGCTGCTATCCGACACTGGAGAGATGCTATGCAACGATACCTGACAGCCTTAAGAGCGTTTGCGGCGGCTGCCTGCACGCTCACACTGGTTCCGATGGCGGCGGGCGCCCAAACCGTCACGCGCATTTCCGTGAACCATCTTCCGCCGCTGCTACGGCAATTCTCAGGGAACACGAGTCAATGGTTCTCGTTCCTGGCCCAAACCGGGCACACCTACACGATTAGTACCCTCGATCACGGTCCAAATGGGCGTACCCGGATCCAATTGCTATCACACGATCGCAAGACGCAACTTACGCAGGGTACTTTTGGGTCCGCTGGCGGCTTCGGCGCGACTGCCACCTGGAAAGCCAGCCGCTCCGGCCTGTTGTACGTGGTCGCTGCCGGCATGCCTCCCGCTAATGGCGCCCAATTCGAGATACAGGTGCACGGCGTCGCTGGTACGGCGGCCGCACTTGGCCGACCGACCGTCGCGAGCAAGCCAGCGCCGCCGGGCCTTATCAACCCGCGTCCGAACCCGTACGGCGGTGTAGGTGCGGTCACTCTATCTGCACACTCGGTGCCGGTGGGGAGGCCAGTCGTCATCCACTATTCGGTCTCTGGCACCCACGGCACGGCCGTGGGTGCGCAGTTCATCGTGATTACGCCCGGTGGTGCCGTGCGGCGTGCCTCCAGGAGTCTGACGGGACAAAGCGGCACGTTCCAAGGATCGGTGCGTTTCACCGGCACTGCAATGCGTGGAATCTACCGCGTGATCTGCTTCTGGCATATCGAGGGATTCGGCGTGAATGGTGACGTCTGCATTGCCAGAACGCAATTCACGGTGCGGTAGCCCGCAGTCTGCTGCGCCAAACCAGTTCGCCGACGGTTGGTCTTATGTTGCCAACCGGCGGCAAACTTGCACGGCGCAGCGCCAGAACCTTCCGCCGCAGGAGGCATTGAAATCACAATGACATCGATAGAACCGGACCGGTTGAGGACGCAGTGTGTGAGCAGGTCAAGTTCAAGAGTGGCCCGGCGGGCGCGGTGCGCCTTTGTCCTTGCCGTGGCGGCAGGGTGGCTGTGTTTCTGTCAGCCGCCCGCTTCGGCCGCGCCGCATCCACAGCTACCCAACCTCGCATGGACCGGCCGGGCCGTTGGGTTCTCCGTGGCGGGCGCCGGCTCGTTCCGCTTTACGCCGGAACAGGCGTTTGCCTGGGGCGCAAAGGAGCTGGACCGCCGCGCAACAGCGGCTTTAGGGTCAGAGAACTTCTCCAATGCGTCCGATGCCGACCTCTGGGCCCTGTACGCGCGATTACGAAAGCGGTATGACGCTGAACTGCTCGCGGCGCTTCCGCCTGGCGAGCGGACTGCAGTGCGTCGGGCCGCGGCGGCGTTTGCCGCATGGCGGAGAATCAACCACAACATGTGGGACGACATGCATCAGCCCGGTGAAGGCTTCGGCGACCAGCGTATGGACTGCCTCATGCCGGACCTTGCGGCTCACACGCTGAATGCGATCTACGGCGTTCCAGACCGAATGAACCGCGATACAGCCAGCAGCGCCGACCTTGGGGCAGAGATGCGTGCCGCTATGGCCGGCTTCGAAGGCGTTGTGCCCGGCGCCGGCCAGCAGTTTTACACCACCGCCGCCAGCCATAACGCAGCATGGGCACGGTGGAGGCGCCTTTCGGGCGCAGTATTGCGGGATTTGCGGGCCCTGCCGGTTGTAGCCCGGCGCCCATTTGCGATGGAAGCGGTGCGGCTGATTATGAGGTAACCGCCGGGCTTGGCCGCTGGGTGGGGCGACATCCGGGCGCCAATGAGAAAGGCCGACCGGCTGCCGAGCGGCGCGAATCGCAACTGCAGCAGTCCTAGGCTGAGACGCGGCGCCGATAATGCGACAAAGTCGAAAAGTTTGTGATCGACAGTTTGGACCCAGCGTTAATGCAGTAACGGACCGTCCCTGCGGCGATCTCCGATTGAGTGCGATGCTACCTTCAGAGTGAAATGCCCATTTTAGGAGCTAACCGGATGACAAAGAGTACTTCTCTCCCTGGCTCGCTGACTCGAACATGCCGGCCAGCCACGACATGCAGCCACATGAGCGCTGTATCACATTGTTCTTTACTGACGCGTTGGCTCGGCGGGGTGGCTGCAACGGCACTGTTGATCGCGGCGGCTGGCGTAGCCAGCGCCCAGATCTTCGCCGTTAAACACCAATTCAACCAGTCCGCGGACGGCGGTGAGCCATTATGCGGCCTCATGCAGGCCTCTGACGGGAATCTGTACGGCACGTGCTCGAACGGCGGTGCGTACTCCCTGGGCACGTTGTATCAAATCACTCCGCAGGGGACATTCGTGCCAATCTATGCGTTCACGGGAGGAGGAGGCGACGGAGCGACGCCTGAGGCCGCACCGTACGAAGCGAACAACAGCCTCCTCTATGGAACCTGCACGTTCGGTGGCTCCGGGAATTCCGGCGTGGTGTACAGGACTGACTTCAATGCAACTCATTACGTGGCGCTGTTGTACGCCGACAGCATCGACGGCGGCATGTATCCAAAGGGGACGTTGGTACAGGCGCTTGACGGGAACCTTTACGGAACGTGCGAGAACGGCGGCTACCCTGGGACAGGTGGCGGCACGGCATTCGAGACTAATCTGGCCGGTTCCGGCAACTGGCTCGACCAGTTCTATGCCCCTAGTGGGCCGCAGGCCGCAATGCTGCAGCTGCCTAACAGATCGTTCGCCTATACGCTCTCCGGTGAGACAGGAATCAACTTGAACACCGGCGGTACGGCGACCGGACAGATAAGGGACGAAACGTACAATCCGTTCGCAAATCCCTGGGCCTACACTTTTACCGGAGGCGCGGATGGACAGGATCCGAAGTGCACCTTGCTGCATGCTTCGGACGGATTCCTTTACGGCACATGCGTTTTTGGCGGCGCCTTCCCAGCTGAACTGGGCTTTGGCACGGTCTGGAGAATCGCCCTGGACGGATCTCACTTCCAGGTTGTGTACACATTTACGGGCGGATCTGCGGACGGTGCATATCCTGAGGCCGGGCTCATTCAGGCGAGCGACGGGGACCTATACGGCACGTGTAACGAGGGTGGCGCAAACAACACTGGAACCGTTTACAAGATAATCCCCGGCGCCCCGCTAGGTTCTAACTTCGTGCTCGTGCATTCGTTCGCGGCGCTCAACTCAACTGGCGATAACTCCGACGGAGCATACCCCTACTGCCAACTCGTGCAGGCGAGTGATGGCTCAATCTGGGGAACCTGCACGAATGGCGGCAGCGGCGCGGCCGGTACGATATGGACGTATAAAGCTATTGGTGGACCTCCGGCGATAACCGGCATAACGCCGCAAGAGAGTGCGGTGGACTGGGCCATTCCGGACACCATAACCATTGCCGGCGGCACGTTTACTTCTGATGCGATCGCAAAGTTCAACGGTGCGGCGCTTCAGACCACCTACGTTGACAGCGGGCATATCACGACAACCATTCCAACCGCGCTGTTGACTATCCCCGGCAACTACCCGATAACGGTCACCCAGGCGAGCGGGTCGTCGGCGCCGGCACCATTCACGGTGGTTGCCCCGGGGTCAGCGATTAGTTTCGCGGTTGGTACTATGACGCGAAACGCCGACGGGAGCATCAATGTGCCTATCACCCTCACGAACTTCGGCAATAGCCCCGCGCACTATGTCAGCCTGACGTGGGCGTACCTGGGCAACACCAACACGCTTACCAAACTCCCAATAAACACCGGTAGTTACATCGTGCCGGGCGCGCATTATTCGCTGACGCTTCGGTTCCCGGCTAGCGCAGGCGCTGCCGGGCAAACGGAGCCCGTTTACCTCGGACTATCGGACTTCCTTGAGCCCTTGAATGCCGTGGTGCTCCCGTAGGAAAGCTCACGGAGCAACTAAACACCACACCGGCAAACACACGGCGTTCACGGCTAACGACACTGGTCGAGTAGCGCGGGCGCTCAGATGTGACTGCCTACCTCGCATCAAGCCTCGACCCTCCATCCAGGTTTTGGATGGAGGGTCGGAGCGTCCTTGACGGCCGATGAGAAAGGCGGTTTCGCTCCACTGCATCAATATGGAACGCCCGGTGCCCGGCAGCCACAGGTTTCATCTCCTTAACGCGGCGGTTTATCCTCAGTTCGCTCGAGGCATTGTTGCGTCCCGCCGCTCAGATACCCTCCGTCTGTCCATCCTGCACCGCGCCCGAATCGTCTACTTCGCCCGTGACACGGCAGGCAGGCACGGAAAGCAACAAGTCTGAAATTAGCCGCGCCGTCCGGGCGATGCCCGGGCGTGGCGACTGCTTGCCGGCCAGCTCATGGGCAGTGGGTCTAAGGCGAGCGCCGTCACGGCGATCCGGCGGGCGGCCGAACTGGCGCCGGATGACCCGCTGGCACAGAGGGCGCTGTGCGAAATGCTGGCGAGAACGGGTGAAACCGCGGAGGCCCGCGCGGCCGTGGAGCGGCTGCTGAAGACGT